>CAZDSL010000106.1:368-8931 GCA_964507655.1 uncultured Mycobacteriaceae bacterium
GGGGGGGCCGCCGCCCCCCCCCCCCGGCCCCCACCCGGCCCCCCTCAAGTCCGCCCCGGCGGGGGGCGCCCCGCCCCCCCCGGCGGGGGGGGCCGCCCCCCACGCCGGGGCTAACCGCCGTGGTGCGGGGGCACGTTGCGGCGCAGCCACTCGTCGGAGCCGGCGCCGCCCTCCCGCGCCCGCTCGCGCGCGCTCTCGTCGCCGCTCACCTCGGGGAGGACGTCGCCGAAGATGCTGTCGAGCCGCTTGCGCCGCGCGGCGAGGCGGCGGGCCTGGTCCGCGCCGGGCTCGTGCGGCCGTTCCGGCTCCGCGCTCATCGCTACTCGTCCACCCGGGAAAGGTCGCCGATCACGTGGCGGGCGAGGCGCGTCAGCGTGGCCATCCCGTCGCGGATGGCCTCGCGCGTGCCCGCGAGGTTGACCACCAGCGTGCTGCCGGAGATTCCGGCGACGCCGCGGGAGAGCCCGCCCTCGATGGACCCGGCCGACATGGCCGACGAGCGCAGTGCCTCGGCGATGCCCGGGATCTCCCGGTCGAGGATCTCCACCGTCACCTCGGGCGTGACGTCGCGCGGCGAGACGCCGGTGCCGCCGACGGAGACGACCAGGTCGACCCCGCCGATCACGGCGGTGTTCAGCGCCTTGCGGATCTCGACCTCGTCGGAGGCCACCACCACGGTGCCGTCGACGAGGAAGCCGTCCTCGCGGAGCAGCTCGCCCACCAGCGGGCCGGAATCGTCCTCGACGTCGCCGTGCACGGCACGGTCGTCGACGACCACGATCAGAGCGCGTCCCGCCAGCGTGTTGAGCCTCTCCATGTAGTCCACCGTAGTGCCCAGCAGTTCGATCGGCGTCATTCCATCGTCGCTGACGCGAACGGTGCTGGTCTCGGGGTCGGCCTGGATGGTGATCATCGGTACGTGTCCTCCTGCGGTAGCGGTGCGTCGGGTCTTCGGTGGCGGGTCAGTCGCCCGGTGCGGTGCCGAGCGTGACGTCGACGGTGCGCGGGTTGCCGCCGTCACGGTCGGTGACGGTCACGGTGACCTTGTCGCCGGGCGCATGCGAGCGCACCGCGGCGATCAGGGCGTCGCCGCTGTCGATCACGCGGTCGCCGACCTTGGTGATCACCTCGCCCTGCTTGATGCCGGCCTTGTCGGCGGGGCCGCCGGGCACCACCGACATCACCGCCGCGCCGGAGACGTCGGAACGCACCGGCACGCTGATGCCGATCTGCGCCTGGGTGGCGTGGCCGGACTTGATCAGCTCGTCGGCGATGCGCTTGGCCTGATCCACGGGGATCGCGAAGCCCAGGCCGATCGAGCCCGACTGCTGGTCCATGCCGGCGCCGAGCGAGGCGATGGCGGTGTTCATGCCCACCAGCTGGCCGTTCATGTTCACCAGCGCGCCGCCCGAGTTGCCCGGGTTGATCGCGGCGTCGGTCTGGATCGCATCGATCACCGTGGCCTGATCACCGCTGGTGCCGCTGGTCGACACGGGGCGGTTGAGCGCGCTGATGATGCCCGAGGTGACGGTGCCGGACAGGCCCAGCGGCGAGCCGATCGCCACCACCTGCTGGCCCACCTGCAGGTTCGACGACGACCCGAGCTCGACGGGCGTCAGGCCGGTCTTGTCGACCTTGATGACGGCGATGTCGGAGACCGGGTCGGCCGCGACCACCTTGGCGGGGCTGGTGCTGCCGTCGGCGAAGGTGACCTGGATCTGCACCGGGCCGTTGGACTCGGCGGTGGCCACGTGGTTGTTGGTGAGGATCATGCCGTCCTGCGAGAGGATGATGCCCGATCCCTCGCCGCCCCCGCCCTGCGTGGCCACGCGGATCTCCACCACGCTGGGCAGCACCTTCTGCGCCACCTGCTGCACCGAGCCCGAGGGGGCCGAGGCCGTGGGCTGGGCCTTGGTGGCGGTGTCGCTCAGCGACTGCACCGTGGAGGACGAGCCGCCGTCGTCGTTCGTGGCGAAGTACGCGCCCGTCACACCGCCGACGGCGCCGCCGACCAGCGCGAACGCCAGCGCGCCCGCCACCAGCGCCAGCGCGCCGGGCCGCCGCCGGGGCGGGGCCTGCTGCTGGGTCATGCCCGGCATCGGGCCGGGCCCGGGCGCGGGATGCTGCTGCGAGACCGGCTGCTGGGTGTGCGCGGCGTAGCCCGCGTGGCCCGCGCCGGGATCGTCGGTGCCGCCGGCGGCCCCGCCGCCCTGCGCACCCTGGCCCGGATACCCGCCGGCGTAGGGGTCGCCGTAACCGGGGTCGCCGTAGCCGGGCCCCGGGTAGCCGCCGCCCGGCGGCCGGCCGATGCCCGGCAGCTCCTGCGTCGGGTGGGGCTGGTACGGGCCGGGCTGCTGCGGGCCGTCGTGCTGGGGCGCCTGGTTCTGCGGGCCGTGGTTCTGGGGGCCCTGATTCTGCGGGCCGTGGTTCTGGGGCCCCTGATTCTGCGGCTGCCCCTGCTGCGGGCCCTGGTCGCCGCGCTCGTCGCCCTGGCCGCCCTGCCGCCCGGGATCACGCCTCTCGTCCATCGTCGCCTCTCTCCCTTGCGACGGAACCCGCCGCGCTCATCGGGGCTCCGCACCGCGGGCTGCGGCGCTCCGTGCCCCGTGCCGCCGGCCCGGTCTCCCGGCCGGCCGCCCTCTGATGATCACACTGGTACACCATGCTGAGAGCCCACTGAGAACACTCTTGTGATTCGCCGTGCATCGCGCGGCGCCGCCCGCGCCGCTGCTCAGGCGCCGGGCACCTGCGGGTTCAGGCGGTCGGGGGCTGCTCCCCGGGATGCCCCGGGGCGGCGGCCGGCTCGCCCGGCAGGAGGATGCGGATCAGCGCCCCGCCCTGCTCGGAACGCTCGGCCGAGATCACGCCGCCGTGCTTGACCACCACCTGGCGCACGATCGCCAGCCCCAGCCCCGAGCCCGGCATCGCGCGCGCCGCATCCGAACGGTAGAACCGCTCGAACACCAGCTGCCGATCCTGCTCCGGGATGCCCGGGCCCGCGTCGGCCACGGTGAGCTCCGCCAGCGTGGGCCCCACCTGCCGCAGCGCCACGCGCACGCTCTCGCCCTGCGGGCTCCACTTGGCCGCGTTGTCGAGCACGTTGAGCACCGCGCGGGCGAACCCGCCCGGGTCGCCGTAGACGAACCACGAGACGGCCCGCACCTCGAAGTGCACGTCGGCCCGTCGCCGCTGCACCCTGTCGAGCGCGGAGTCGAGCGTCTCGCGCAGATCCAGCCGCTGGCGCACCGTCTCGGGGCTGTCCTCGCGGGCCAGGTCCACCAGGTCGGCCACCAGCGTCGAGAGCTCCTCGATCTGGGCGAGGAGGTCGCCGCGCATCGCCTCCATCTCCTCGCGCGGGATGGCGGGCGAATCGGTGCGGCCGGCCGCGATGAGCAGCTCGGCGTTGGTGCGCAGGGAGGTGAGCGGGGTCTTGAGCTCGTGGCCGGCGTCGGCGACGAGGCGGCTCTGCCGCTCGCGCGAGTCGGCGAGCGCGCGCAGCATCGCGTTGAAGCTCATCGTCAGCCGCGCCAGCTCGTCGTTGCCGGTGACGGGGATGGGGGTGAGGTCGTCGGTGCGGGCCACCCGCTCCGCCGCGGCGGTCAGCCGGCTCACCGGGCGCACGCCCGTGCGGCCCACCGCGGTGCCCGCGGCGGCCGCCACCACCACGCCCATGCCGCCGATGATGCCGAGCACCAGGGCGAGCCTGTCGAGCACGCGCTGGGTGGGCGCGAGCCGCTGCGCGAGCACGAGGGTCACCCCCGACTGCGACCGCTCGGCGAGGATCCGCTGCCCCCCGGACGTGCGCAGCGACGAGGTGTGCTCGCCTCCCGCCACGGCGATCTCGGGCCCGCCGATGGGGATCTGCGGCCCCGGCGCGTACACCGACCCGTTGGGGTAGATGAGCGCGACGCTGATGTCGGAGGTGAAGGCCCGCGCGAGCGTGGCGACGAAGCTGGGGTCGAGCGCCAGCGCCGAGCTGTCGACGAACGTCGCCGCGCGGGCGCGCAGCTGGTTGTCGACGCTGGTGAACAGGGCGGAGCGCACCACGAAGTACGTGGACACCGCCATGACGGCCACGAGCACGACGGCGACGGTGGTGGCCAGGGCGGTGATGCGACGGCGCAGCGACACCCGCCGCAGGTGCGCGAGCCAGAGGCGCGGGTGCGGCCGCCAGCGGCTCACGGCGGGCTGTCCCGCAGCACGTAGCCGACGCCCCGGACGGTGTGGATCAGCCGCGACTCGCCGCCCGCCTCCGTCTTGCGGCGCAGGTAGCCGATGTACACCTCCAGCGCGTTGCCCGATGTGGGGAAGTCGTAGCCCCACACCTCCTCGAGGATGCGGCCGCGGGTGAGCACGCGCTTGGGGTTGCTCAGCAGCATCTCGAGCAGCGAGAACTCGGTGCGGGTGAGGCTGATCGACCGGTCGCCGCGGGTGACCTCGCGGCTGCCCTGGTCGAGGGTGAGATCGGCGAAGGACAGCACCTCGGCCGGCTCCTCCTGCGGGGCGGCCTCCGAGGCGGCGCGGCGCAGCAGCGCCCGCAGCCGCGCGAGCAGCTCCTCGAGCGCGAACGGCTTGGGCAGGTAGTCGTCCGCGCCCACGTCGAGGCCCGCGACCCGCTCCGAGACCGAATCGCGCGCGGTGAGCATGAGCACGGGGAGGTCGTCGCCCGTGCTGCGCAGCCGGCGGCACACCTCCAGGCCGTCGACGCGGGGCATCATCACGTCGAGCACCACCGCGTCGGGCCGCGCCGCCTCGATCTTCTCCAGGGCGTCCTGCCCGTCGTGCGCCGTCTCCACCGCGTACCCGTTGAACATGAGCGACCGGCGCAGCGAGTCGCGCACCGCACGGTCGTCGTCGACCACCAGAATGTTCACCGCCACAGGTGAAGCCTACGAGGTCCGCGCCGCGCCCGCCGCGGGCACGGCCGGGCCCGCGGCGCGCTCAGTCGCCTGTGCCGCGGCCGCCGCCGCCCAGCGTCCACTGCGGAGGGGAGGGCAGGTTCCACCCCCGGGCCAGGGCCACCAGCCGCAGCGCGGTGGCCGTGACGGTGCCCGCCACCAGCCCCCATGGATACGGCACGCCGCACTCCTCGAAGAGCACCAGCAGCGCCGCGCCGAGCAGCGCCGGCGTCGCGTACAGATCGCGGTGCAGCAGCAGCGGCATCTCGTTGACCAGCACGTCGCGCAGCACGCCGCCGCCGATCGCGGTGATCGCGCCGATGAGGATCGCCGCCCACCATTGGGTGCCGTGATGCAGCGCCGTCGCCGCACCGGTGGTGGCGAACACGCCCATGCCCAGCGCGTCCAGCCACAGCACCATCGTCTGCACGTGCCCCATGACCGGGTGCAGCAGGAACACCGCCAGCGAGAAGCCCAGCGCGACGACGAAGTTGGGCCACGAATCGAGCGAGGTGGGCGGGTGCACGCCCAGCAGCACGTCGCGGGTGATGCCGCCGCCGATGCCGGTGGTGACGCCCACCACCGAGACGCCGAACAGGTCCAGCCGCTTGTACACGCCGATCGACGCGCCGGACGCCGCGAACGCCGCGGTGCCGATGAGGTCGAGCAGCGTGAGCACGGAGCCTCCCAGGTGCCGGATCGGGACGGTGCGCGCAGCGGCCTGCCACGGACCCCTCCGGCCAGGGGATTATGCCCCCTCGGCGCGGCGCGCGCACCGGCCGCCGCACCGCCGAGGGGCCCGCGTCACGCGCGCCCGGCCGGCGGGCGGCCCGCCCGGGCAGTGATCCGCGACCCCGGATTGGACCGGGACCCGCCCGCTCGCGTAGGTTTGTCTGGTCACGGGTGTGCCCGCCGGGCCTCCCCACGGGTAGAGCTGCCCGGCATACGCGCACCCGTCGCCACGGGCTCGCACCGACCACACCGCTAGGAGGCCGTTGAACATGGCTGGCAAGAGGAACACGTCGTCGCGCAAGAACCGCAACGACGCCCCCCGTAAGCCCAAGAAGAACCCGTTGACCGCAGCGGGCATCACCACGGTCGACTACAAGGACGTCAACCTGCTGCGCACGTTCATCTCCGACCGCGGCAAGATCCGTTCGCGCCGCGTCACGGGCCTGAGCCCGCAGCAGCAGCGCCAGGTGGCCACCGCCGTGAAGAACGCGCGCGAGATGGCCCTGCTGCCGTACACCACGCACTGATCCCCCGCGCCGCACGGCGCCCCGCTGGACGGGATCACAGCACCGCCCGGAGCCGGGCAGGACGTAGCGTACGCCCTGCCCGGCTCTCGGCCATCCGCCCGCACGCAGGCCTCCGGCCGGGTACCCAGACCACCCACACGGAGGAACAGCACGTGAGCACCACCGCCCCCGCCGATCAGGCCCTGGCGACCCTCGTCGCGATCGAGGAGATCAAGCGTCTCAAGCACCGCTACCTGCGCTGCCTCGACGGCAAGGAGTGGGAGGAGTTCACCGAGACGCTCTCCCCCGCCATCACCGCCAAGTACGGCAAGTTCGTCTTCCACGACCGCGACGAGCTGGTGGCGTTCATGCGCAAGCACATGGGCCGCAAGGAGATGCTCACCGAGCACTTCGTGGCGCACCCGGAGATCACCATCGACGGCGACACCGCGCACGCGTACTGGCACCTCAGCGACACCGTGCTCATCCCCACCCAGAACGTGATCCTGCGCGGCGCGGCCGTGTACGACGACGACTACGCCCGCAACGCCGACGGCCGGTGGGAGATCACCCGCACCGGCTACGAGCGCTCCTACGAGTACGTGGTCAAGCTCGAGGACATGCCCAGCTTCGAGGTCACCGCCAACAAGTGGGCCTGACCCGGGCGACGCCGGGGTGCGCGGGGCGTCGCCGCTGAGCGCCCGCGCGCCCCGCCGTCCGCCTCACCGGCGGCGCCGGCGCGCCCGCAGGTAGTCGCCCACCACGGCGGCCCCCAGTCCGTCGGCGTCGGGCGCCACCACCCGTCCGCCCACGCGGCGGGCCATGTTGTCGACGAAGCGCCCCAGGCCCGGGTCCTCCCCCAGCCGGAAGAACGTGACCTGCGCTCCGAGGCGCCCCAGCGCGTCGAGCTCCTCGACGGTGTGGGCGAGCGTCACCGGGTGCGGCGGGTAGTCGAAGAACGCGTCGCCGCCCGGCTGCAGGTGCGCGGTGGGCTCGCCGTCGGTGACCACCATCACCACCGGCTGGGCGTCGGGGTACCGGCGCACGTGCCGGCCGGCCAGCAGCAGCCCGTGGTGCAGGTTGGTGCCCTGCTCGAAGATCTCGTCCAGGCCCGCCAGCTCCGTCACCGTCATGGTGCGGGCGAGCCGGCCGAAGGCGATGATCTGCAGGTGGTCGCCGCGGAACCGCGTGCGCACCAGGTGCTCGAGCGCCAGCGCGGTGCGCTTCATCGGCACCCAGCGGCCGTCCATCACCATCGAGAACGAGATGTCCACCAGCAGCGCCACGGCGGCCCGGGTGCGCTGCTCGGTCTCGACCACCTCGACGTCGTCGACGCTGAGCCGCACCGGCGGCCCGCCGCCCGCCCCGGCGCCGCGCAGCACCGCGTTGACCACCGTCCGCGTGGCGTCCCACGGTTCGGTGTCGCCGAACCGCCACGGCCGGCTCGCCCCCGTGGGCTCGCCCGCCGCGCCCGCGCGGTGCGTCTCGCGGCCGCCGCTGCGCGCCGACAGGCTGCGGGCGACGTCGCGCAGCGCGGCCTGCCCCAGCTTGCGCATCGCCGCCGGCGACAGGCGCAGGTCGCCGTCGGGGCCGCGGTCGATCAGCCCCTGCTGGTGCAGCGCCCGTTCGAGGTCGGCGAGCGTGCGCGCGTCCACCGCCGCATCGTCACCCAGCAGCCGCGCCAGCTCGTCGAGGTCGACATCGTCCATCGTGGCGCCCGGGTATTCCTGCGAGAGCGTCTCGGAGAGCGCGTCGAGGTCGCCGATCTCGGCCAGCACGCCGGTGCCCTCGCCCAGCCCCAGGCCCTCGCCGCCGCCCATCTCCTCGCCGCCGGTCCAGTCCTCGCCGGGGCGCGCCTGCTGCAGCCCGGCGTCGAGCCGGGCCAGCTGCCGGGCGATGCCGGGGCTGCCGAAGGCCTGCTGCGCCAGCGCATCGAGCTCGGCGCGCTGCTCGTCGGTGAGCGAGTTGCGCAGGCGCTGGGCCGCCGCGGCCCGGCGGGCCAGCGAATCGATGAGCTCGTCGACGTTCCGGGGCTGCTCGGGGAAGAAGTCGCCGTACTCGTCCATGAAGCGCCGGAACTGCTCGTCGGTGTCGTCGCCGCGGTTGTGGGCGTCGAGCAGATCGGTGAGCGCGCCGAGCATCTCCTCCACGCGGCGGCGGTCCTCGTCGGTGGCGCCCTCCAGCGCCTGCGTCATGCCCTCGAAGCGCGGGTCGAGCAGCTCCCGGCCGAGCAGGTCCGAGATCTGCTCGTACTTCTCGCGCGCCTCGGCGCTGCGCCACGGGTACTCGCGCAGCTCCTCGACGGCCTTGGCCGTGGACGGCGGCAGCTCGGCGAGCTGCATCTCCTGGAACCGCGCGTCGTCGTCGAGCGCACGGGCCAGCGCCTTGCGCTCGTCGAGGACCGCCTCGTCGAGCAGCCGCCGGGCC
>CAZDSL010000107.1:0-8883 GCA_964507655.1 uncultured Mycobacteriaceae bacterium
CCGACGAAGATCGCCGGGCCGATGCTGCGGGCCGGGTTGACCGACGTGCCGGTGATGGCGACGCCCACCAGGTGCACCGTGGCCAGCGCCATGCCGATGGCCAGGCCCGAGAGCGTGGTGGAGGCCAGCTTGCCCGTCACCGCGAGCACCACGCCCACGAAGATGAAGGTGAGCACGACCTCGGTGAAGAACGCGCCGACCCAGTCGACCTGGATCATCGAGCCCTTGGGCCCCCAGCCGTTGGCGCCCAGGCCCACCTTGTCGGTGGAGTAGGCGTCGGTGGTGGCGAAGATGCCGCGCAGCACGCCGGCGCCGATGATGCCGCCGGCGATCTGCGCGATCCAGTAGCCGATGGCCTCGCCCACCTTGATGCGCCCGGCCACGAGGAAGCCGAACGTGACGGCCGGGTTGATGTGCGCGCCCGAGATGGGCCCGATCGCGTACGCCATGATCAGCATGACCAGGCCGAATGCCAGCGCAGTGGCCACGATGCCCGCCGACGTCGACTGCCCCATGGCGCCGAATCCGAACGAGAGCGTGGCCACGCCGGCACCCACGAACACCAGAAGGGCCGTACCCAGCCCCTCCGCAAACAGCTTTCTCGGATCCACTGGAACCCTCCCGCCCGAGTGACAGCACCCGGCCCGGGAAAGCGGGCCCGGTGGCCGGACGCGGACGCCCCCGGCAGGTTCACCGTAAACACTCCCGCCCCGTTTCGCAGGGGGCACGCCGCACGGGCTCCCGGGCCGAGCTGCGGTGCGGCCCGGCACAATCGACGGCGATGACCGACTCCACAGCCCCGTCCGGCCTGGGCGCAGGCCGGTTCGCGCCGAGCCCCTCGGGCGACCTGCACCTGGGCAACCTCCGCACCGCCCTGCTCGCGTGGCTGTTCGCGCGCGCCTCGGGCCGGCGGTTCCTCATGCGCATGGAAGACCTCGACGGCCGCACCCGCGAGGACGCCGAGCGCCGGCAGCTGCGCGACATGGCGGCGCTGGGGCTCGACTGGGACGGTCCGGTGGTGCACCAGTCGCGGCGGCGCCCCGGATACGACGCGGCGATCGGCCGGCTGCAGCGCGCGGGCCTCACCTACGAGTGCTACTGCACCCGGCGCGAGATCCGGCAGGCGCCGACGGCCCCGCACGCACCCCAGGGCGCCTACCCGGGGACGTGCCGCGATCTCACGGCGGCGCAGCGGGCCGAGCGGCGGGCGGCGGGGCGCACCCCCGCGATCCGGCTGCGGGCCGGGGTCGCCGAATTCACCGTCGACGACGCCCTCGCGGGCCGGTACACGGGTGCGGTGGACGACCTGGTGCTGCTGCGCGGCGACGGCACCCCCGCCTACAACCTCGCCGTGGTGGTCGACGACGCCGCCCAGGGCATCGACCAGGTGGTGCGCGGCGACGACCTGCTCGGCTCCACGCCCCGCCAGGCGTACCTGGCGGGGCTGCTCGGCTGCCCGGTGCCCGCCTACGCGCACGTGCCGCTGGTGCTGGGCCCCGAGGGCAAGCGGCTGGCCAAGCGCGACGGCGCCGTCACCCTCGCCGACCTCGCCGCCGCCCGTGGCGGCGGCATCGACGAGGCGGCCCAGTCCGCGCTGCAGCTGATCGCCCGCTCGCTGGGCCTGGCCCGGCGCGGCGAGGCGGTGACGGCGCGGGACCTTCTCGAACGGTTCGACCCGTCCGCCCTCCCGCGCGAGCCGTGGGTGTACCCCGGCGACGGGGCGTGACGCGGCCGCGATGCGGGACCGGCGGCGGCGATGGGATGATGGCCGGGTGACATCGGGCGAGCAGGAGCGCTCCGCGGCGGCGACAGCGGAGTCGACGGCGCAGTCGACGGCGGACTCGACAGCGGACCGCCGCGGCACCGGCGCGGCGTTCGCCACCGTCGCGCACGGCTACTACCCGATGATCCTCGCGTTCTTCGCCCCGTTGCTGCTCATCTCCAACATCTGCGCCACCAAGGGCGTGGCCTTCGGGCCGATCGTGGGCGACTGGTCGATCATCACCGACGGCGGCTTCTTCCTGTTTCCGCTCGCCTACATCCTGGGCGACGTGCTCGGCGAGGTGTACGGCTTCCGCGCCACCCGGCGCGCCATCTACGCGGGCTTCGGGATCGCGGTGCTCGGCGCGCTGGCCTTCTGGCTCACCTCGGCGCTGCCGCCCGCCGACTTCTACGAGAACCAGGCCGCCTTCGACGCCGTCACCTCCGCCTTCTTCCAGGTGCTGGCCGCCAGCCTCGCCGGCTTCCTGGTGGGCCAGACGCTCAACGCGTTCGTGCTGGTGCGCATCAAGGCGTACACCCGCGAGCGGCACCTGTGGGCGCGGCTCATCGGCTCGACTGTGGTGGGCGAGTTCGCCGACACGCTGGTGTTCTGCCTCATCGCGGCGCGCGCCATCGGGGTGTCGACGGTGGGCGACCTGGTGACGTACGTGGTGCTGGGGTTCGTCTACAAGACGGCGGTGGAGATCCTGCTGATGCCCGTCACCTACCGCGTGATCGCCGCCATCAAGGCCCGCGAGCCCAGCTACCGGGCCGGCTGACGGGCCGGCGTCAGCGGCGCCCGGCCTGGAACCGGCCCAGCGTGTGCTCCTTGTACTCGGCGTACCTGCCGGCGTCGACGGCGTCGCGGATGCCGTCCACCAGCCGCACCGTGAACCGCTCGTTGTGGATGGTGGCCAGCGTCGACGCCAGGTGCTCCTTGGCCTTGAACAGGTGGTGCAGGTACGCCCGCGTGTAGTGCGCGCAGGTGTAGCAGTCGCATTCCGCGTCCAGCGGCCCGAAGTCGCGGCGGTTACGGGCCGTGGTGACGTTGTAGCGCCCGTCGGCCGAGTAGATCGCCGCGTTGCGCGCCACCCGGGACGGCTGCACGCAGTCGAAGGTGTCGGCGCCGTTCTCCACCGCCGTGAACAGGTCTTCGGGCTCGCTGATGCCCAGCAGGTGCCGGGGCTTGTGCTCGGGCAGCTCGGCGCTCACCCAGCCCACGATGGTGCCCAGGTTGGCCTTCTCGAGCGCGCCGCCTATGCCGTAGCCGTCGAAGCCGCGGCCGTCCGGGTCGCGCAGCGCCTCGAGCCCGCGGGCCGCCTGCCGCCGCAGGTCCTCGTACTGTGCGCCCTGCACCACCCCGAACAGCGCCTGGTGCGGCATCCCGGCCCGCTCCACGGTGAGCCGGCGGTGCTCGTCGAGGCAGCGCTGCGCCCACCGCCGCGTGCGCTCCACCGATTCCTCCTGGTAGGAGCGGGTGTTCATGAGCGTGGTGAGCTCGTCGAAGGCGAAGATGACATCGGCCCCCAGCGCGTGCTGGATGCCCATCGACACCTCGGGCGTGAACCGGTGCCGCGACCCGTCGAGGTGCGACTTGAAGGTGACGCCGTCGTCGTCGACGTGCGCCAGGCGCTCCTTGCCGGCGGCGATGACGTCGTCGGCCTGCACCGTCACCGACTCCATGGCCAGCACCTTCTTGAATCCGGCGCCCAGCGACATCACCTGGAACCCGCCGCTGTCGGTGAACGTGGGCCCCGGCCAGTTCATGAACGCGCCGAGCCCGCCGGCCTCCTCCACGATGTCGGCACCCGGCTGCAGGTAGAGGTGGTAGGCGTTGGCCAGCAGCGCCTGGGCGCCCAGCTCCGTCATCGCCTCGGGCAGCACCGTCTTCACCGTGGCCTTGGTGCCCACGGCGACGAAGGCCGGGGTGCGGATGTCGCCGTGCGGCGTGCGGATGACGCCGGTGCGGCCCAGCGCACCCTCCATCCGCGTGCGGACGGTGAAGAATTCGCCGGGATCGCTCACGCGGCCATCCAACCAGACCGCGCCGCGCGCCTCGACGGTGGCCGCCGCATACCCCCACCGGGTACCATCGGCCGTGACGGCGACGAGGCGGGAGGCAGGCCATGGCGCATTCGGGCGACACGCACGCCGGCGAGGCGGACCGGGCACACGGCGAGCAGGCGGCGGCGCACACCGGCGGGGCCGCGCCGCGCCCCGGCTACGCCGACGACAAGGCCGCGCTGCGCACCCGGCTGCGCCGCATCGAGGGCCAGGTGCGGGGGCTGCAGCGCATGGTGGACGAGGACACCTACTGCATCGACGTGCTCACGCAGATCTCGGCGGTGAACCGCGCGCTGGAGTCGGTGGCGCTGGCGCTGCTCGACGACCACCTGCACCACTGCGTGTCGCACGCCGTCGCCCACGGCGACGACCCGGCCGCGAAGATCGACGAGGCCACCGCGGCCATCCGCCGGCTGGTGCGCTCGTAGCGGGCGCTCACCACTCGTCGAGCGAGATCAGCCCGTCCTGCAGCGCCCGCACCACCAGCGCGGCCTTGGTGGAGGCCGCCCTGCCCACCTTGGTGTACTTGGCGCGCACCCGGGAGAGGTGCGTGTTGAGGGTGCCCACCGAGATGTAGAGCTCCGCGGCGGCCTGGGCCTTGGAATCGCAGCGGAACCACGCCCGCAGCACCTCCACCTCGCGGTCGGACAGCGCGGGCGCGACCGGGGCGGCGGCCGGCTGCGCGCGCCGCGCGGCGCCCACGAGCCGGAGCCGGCGCTGCGGGCCCTCCGCCGCCGCGTCCGCGTCGCCGACCGAGGCGACCGCGCCCGGCTGCGTCGTCATGCCCGGCCCAGTCGTCGCCACGCCCGGCTGCGTCATCGTCATGCCCGGCTCAGTCATCGTCACGCCCAGCCCCGTCATCGTCATGCCCACTCCCGTACCGACCGACCATCCGAACACCTCGATCGTCGCGCACGGGTCTGACAATCCCCGCATCCTCGGGCGCGTCCGTACGAACTCCATACACCGCCCACCGGCCGATACGCCACCTCGTGGGAGCCGGGATAGTGGCGTGACCTGCAATTCTCTATATTGAGTTGCGTGACTGTGCAAGGCCGTACGCCCGGCACCCCCTCGCCCGGGGACGTGGCCACCCGCGAAGACCTCGCCGCCGCCCTCACCGCACTGCGCACGGCGGCCGGCATGAGCGTGCGCGAGGTCGTGGCCGCGTCCGACGGCCTGCACGGCACCGTGGCCGGCTGGTTCTCCGGCCAGCACCTGCCCACCAACGCCAGCTTCCCGATGTTCGACGCCGTGCTCGCCGCGTGCGGCGTCACCGGGGAGGACGAGCGGGCCCGGTGGCACGACGCCGTCGCGCGCGCCCGCGGCCGCCGGTCGGGCCGCGGCCGCCGCACCGTGACGCCGTACCGCGGCCTCGAATCCTTCGGCGAGGCCGACGCGGACTGGTTCTTCGGCCGCACCGCGCTCACCGGGTCGATCATCGGCCGCCTCGCCGCCGGCGCGCGCATCCCCGGGCCGGTGGTCGTCATCGGCCCGTCCGGGTCGGGCAAGTCGTCGGTGCTGCGCGCGGGCGTGGTGCCGACCCTCCGCGCCCGGGGCAGACGGGTCGCCGTCACCACCCCGGCGGGCGCCGTGGAGGCGCTCGCCGCGCGGCGGGCGCCCGCCGGCGACGGCACCCCGCCCGGCGCGGCGGTGCTCGTCGTCGACCAGTTCGAGGAGCTGTGGACGCAGGAGTTCCGCCCCGGCCAGCGCGCCGCCGTCATCGACGCCGTCACCGACGCCGCCGCCGACTCCGTCTCGGTGGCCCTGGCCCTGCGCGCCGACTTCTACGGCAACGCCGCCGCCGAGCCGGCGCTGATCGGCTCCCTCGAATCGCCCGTCGTCGTGGGCCCCATGGATGACGAGCAGCTGCGCGAGGTGATCACGGCGCCCGCCGCCAAGGCCGGCGCCACCGTCGACGAGGCGCTGGTGGCGCTGCTCATCGACGAGACCCGCCCGCCCGGCTCCACCACCGGCGCCCGCCCCGGCACGCTGCCGCTGCTCTCGCACGCGCTCATGACCACGTGGGCGCGGTCGCGGCACAAGACGCTCACCGTGGCCGACTACTACGCCTCGGGCGGCATCGGCGGCACGATCGAGCAGAGCGCCGAATCGGTCTACACCGCCCTCACCGTGCCCCAGCAGCACGCGGCCCAGCGGGTGTTCCTGCGGCTGGTCACCATCGACGACGAGGCCGACCTGGTGCTGCGACGCCGCGCCACCCGCTCCGAACTGTCGCCCGGCACCGGCCCCGCCACCGACCACGACGTCGACACGGTGATCGGCGCGTTCGTCGAGCGCCGCCTGCTCACCGTGGGCACCGACACGGTGGAGGTGACCCACGAGATCCTGCTCACCGCGTGGCAGCGCCTGCACATCTGGGTCCACGAGAACCGCGCCGGCCTGGTGGTGCGGCGCCAGCTCACCGAGGCCACGGACATCTGGCTGGCCTCGGGCCGCGACCCGGGCGCCCTGCTCACCGGCAACCGCCTCGTGATCATGCGCGAGTGGTCGGACGGCGTCGACCCGGCCCACGCGGTGAGCCGCGCCGAGCGCGAGTTCCTCGACGCCTGCATCGCCGAGCAGGACGCGCGGGCCGCGCGCGAGCGGCATCGCTACCGGGTGCTGCGCCGCTTCGTCGCCGCCCTCGCCGTGGTCTCCGTCATCGCCGTGTGCGCGGCCGCCTACGCCGGCTACGCCCAGCTGGGCGCCGACCGGGCACGCACCGCCGCCATGACCGCCCGCAACGAGGCGATGGCGCGCCAGATCGCCACCGAATCGGAGAAGCTGCGCCCGCGCGATCCCGCCCTGGCCGCGCAGATGGCGCTGGCCTCCTACCGGGTGGCGCCGGTGCTCGAGGCGCGCTCGGCGCTGCTCGATTCCACCGCGGTGCGCAGCAGCACCCGCATCGTCGGCCCCGAGGGCGGCACCAAGGCGGTGCCCGCGCCCGGCGGCGGCTGGTTCGCCACCGCCACCTCCGACGGCGACGTGCGGCTGTACGCCACCGGGTCGGTCGGCACGTCGCCGAAGCCCCTCGCCACCCTCGACGCCTACACCGACACCAGCCCGCCCTACGCGCTCGACGTCGACGCCACCGGCACCCTGCTCGCGGTGGGCGGGCAGGGCGGCGCGCAGCTGTGGGACGTGTCGGTGCCCGCCTCGCCGCACCGCGCGGCCACGCTGGAGGTGCCCGCCGACGCCTCGGTGCAGGACCTCGCCTTCACCCCCGACGGCCGGTTCCTGCTGGCCGGCACCGGCGCGTCGCAGCTGCTGCGCTGGGACCTGGCCGCCCCGGCGCGCCCGGCGGCGCTGCCGCCGATCACCGTGCCCGGCACCGGGCGCGAGGTGCTGGCGGTGAGCCCCGACGGGAGCCTGCTCGCCACCGGCGGCACCCAGGGCACGCTGCGCGTGTGGGACGCCACCGACATCGGCGGGCTGCGCGAGCCGCTCTTCGAGATCCCGCCCGACCCCGCCTCCACCGACTCGCGCCTGGCCCTCACGTTCTCCCCCGACGGCGACACCCTGCTGGCCGGCACCACCGCCCGGCAGGTGGAGCGCTGGTCGGTGGCCGACCCGCGGGCCGTCGCGCCGCTGCCCCCGCTCACCGGCTTCGGCAGCTACGTCAACACCGTCGACGTCAGCGACGACGGCACCCTCGTCGCCGCCGGCAGCTCCGACAACACGATCCGCGTGTGGTCGGTGCCCGGCGACCAGCTGCTGGGCACCCTGCCCGGCCCCGCCGTCGTCACCGGCACCCGGTTCCTGCCCGGCGGGCACCTCCTGCTCAGCGCCGGCGTCGACGGCATCACGCGGCTGTGGCCGTTCCCCGGGCCCGTGCTCGGCGGCGCCACCGACACCGTGTTCACCGACCCGATCGACGGCTCGGGCACCGTGCTGCTGGTGGGCGCCGGCAGCCACGACACCGGCCTGCACCTGTGGGACATCGCCGACCCGGACGACGCACGGCGGCTCGCCGACCTCGTCCCCCGCGACGGCGACCGGTTCACCGGCGCCACCGACATCGGCTCCGCCGCGGACGGCGCGCGGCGGCTGGCCGCCGCGGGCACCGCCACCGGTTCCGTCTACCTGTGGGACATCACCGACGCCGCCGCGCCCCGGGAACTCGCGCGCGTGCCCGGGGTGGTGGGCGGGATCGTCGCGATCGTCGCGTTCTCGCCCGACGCCGCCGTGCTGGCGGTGTCGGACCAGTCGGCGAACACGGTGCATCTGCTGGACGTGTCCGACCCGCTGCACCCGCGCGAGATCTCGGCCACCGATGCGGCGAACTATCCGCAGACGCTCGCGTTCGCGCCCGACGGCCGCACCCTCGCCGTCGCCACCGCCGACAACACCGTCGAACTGTGGGACGTCGCCGACCCGGCGCACCCCACCCAGCGCACCGCCATCACCGGCTTCAAGACCTACGCGCAGGCCGCGGCGTTCAGCCCCGACGGGCGGCTGCTCGCCGCGGGCAGCGCCGACCAGACCGTGCGCGAGTGGGACGTCTCCGACATCGAGCACCCTCGCGAGATCGGCATCCTGCCCGACTTCGGCGGCGCCGTGTACGCCCTCGACTACAACGCCGACGGCACGCAGCTGGCCGCCGCCACCAGCAGCGGGACGGTGCGCGTGTGGGACGTCGACGGCACCCGGATGCCCACCATCGCCGCCAAGCTCAACGCCTACGAGGGGCGCACCTTCGACGCGCGCTTCGGCCGGGACGGCGTGCTCGCGGCGGCGGGCCCCGGCGGCACGGTGCGGCTGTGGTCCACCGACCCCGACGCCGCGGCCGCGGAGATCTGCTCCACCCGCGGCACCGCCCTCACCACCGAGGAGTGGGCGCGCTACCTGCCCGGCGTGCCACGGCAGGCGCTGTGCGGTTGAGAGGCTGTGCGGCTGAACGGCTGGGCGGTTGAGGTGTCGGGCGACCCGGACCCGGACGGCAGCAGGCCCGCACCGGCGGGTTGCCGGTGGGGGCCATCTGGGCCGCGGTGGCGGTGGGATTTGAAACCACGGTGGGTTGGCCCTCACTCGCTGTCGGGGCGGGCTCCTTAGGCC
>CAZDSL010000108.1:0-8876 GCA_964507655.1 uncultured Mycobacteriaceae bacterium
CGGCCGAGCAGATCATGCGCGACCGCTCCGACCTGGCGCGCAAGGGCATCGCCCGCGGACGCAGCGTGGTGGCCATGACCTACGCCGACGGCGTCGTCCTGGTGGCCGAGAACCCGTCCAAGGCGCTGCACAAGGTCAGCGAGCTGTACGACCGCCTCGCCTTCGCCGCGGTGGGCAAGTACAACGAGTTCGAGAACCTGCGCCGGGCCGGGATCATGCACGCCGACATGCGCGGCTACGCCTATGACCGCCGCGACGTCACGGGGCGCTCGCTGGCCAACGCCTACGCGCAGACGCTCGGCACCATCTTCACGGAGCAGCCCAAGCCCTACGAGGTCGAGATCTGCGTGGCAGAGGTGCCCGCCGCCGGCTCCGACGCCCCCGCGCAGCTCTACCGCATCACCTACGACGGGTCGATCGTCGACCAGTCCACGTTCGTGGTCATGGGCGGCGCGGCCGACCCGGTGACCCGCGAGCTCACCGGCGCCTACCGGCCCGGCATGGGACTCGCCGAGGCGCTCGAGACGGCGGTCGCGGCGCTCGAGCGCGGCACCAGCGACTCGTCCGCCGCCGAATCCCGCACCCTCACCGTGGGCGTCATCGAGGTGGGCGTGCTCGAGCGCGACCGCCCGCGCCGGGCGTTCCGGCGGGTGGGCGCCGACGAGCTCGCCGCGCTGCTGCCCGCGCGCGCGGCCGCCGACGTCGGCGCCGCCGCGCCGGCGCGGACGGACGCCCCCGGCACCGATGCCGGTGGCGGCTCCGGTGCCGCCGGATCGCCTGCGCCCGAGGGCGATCCGGGCGAATGACCCCGGGCGCCGTCAGTTGCGCCTGCGGTGCCGCGCCGCGCGGTAGTGTCGTGGTGTGCAGCGACGGATCATGGGCATCGAGACCGAGTACGGCGTCACCTGTACCTTCCATGGCCACCGCAGGCTGAGCCCCGACGAGGTCGCCCGCTACCTCTTCCGGCGCGTGGTCTCCTGGGGTCGCAGCTCCAACGTCTTCCTGCGCAACGGCGCGCGGCTCTACCTCGACGTCGGCTCGCATCCCGAGTACGCCACCGCGGAGTGCGACGGGCTCGACCAGCTCGTCACCCACGACCGCGCAGGCCAGGTGATCCTCGAGCAGCTGCTCGACGACGCCGAGGCGCGCCTGCACGACGAGGGCATCGGCGGCGACATCTACCTGTTCAAGAACAACACCGACTCGGCCGGCAACTCCTACGGCTGCCACGAGAACTACCTCATCGCCCGCGCCGGCGAGTTCTCGCGCGTCTCGGACGTGCTCCTGCCGTTCCTCGTCACCCGCCAGCTCATCTGCGGCGCGGGCAAGGTGCTGCAGACACCCAAGTCGGCCTCGCTGTGCCTGAGCCAGCGCGCCGAGCACATCTGGGAGGGCGTCTCCTCGGCCACCACCCGGTCGCGGCCCATCATCAACACCCGCGACGAGCCGCACGCCGACGCCGACAAGTACCGCCGCCTGCACGTGATCGTCGGCGATTCGAACATGTCCGAGACCACCACCCGCCTCAAGGCCGGCACCGTGCACCTGGTGCTGGAGATGATCGAGGCCGGGGTGGCGTTCCGGGACTTCTCGCTCGACAACCCCATCCGCGCGATCCGCGAGATCAGCCACGACCTCACCGGCCGGCACCCGGTGCGCCTGTCCGGCGGGCGGCAGGCCAGCGCGCTCGACGTCCAGCGCCACTACCACGAGCGCGCCATGGCCTATCTCGCCTCCCGCGAGCCCAGCACGGAGCTCGACGCCGTCGTCGACCTGTGGGGCCGCATGCTCGATGCCGTCGAGTCCGACGATTTCCGCAAGGTCGACACCGAGGTCGACTGGGTGATCAAGCGCAAGCTGTTCCAGCGCTACCAGGACCGTCACGGGCTGTCGCCGGCCGACCCGAAGATCGCCCAGCTCGACCTCGCCTACCACGACATCAAACGCGGCCGCGGGGTGTTCGACCTGCTCGAGCGCAAGGGGCTGGCGGCCCGCATCACCGAGCCCGCCGACGTCGACGCCGCCACCGAGACGCCCCCGCAGACCACCCGCGCCCGCCTGCGCGGCGACTTCATCGCCGCCGCCCAGGCCGCCGACAGGGACTTCACCGTCGACTGGGTGCACCTCAAGGTCAACGATCAGGCGCAGCGCACCGTGTTGTGTAAGGATCCGTTCCTCGCCGTGGACGAACGGGTCGACCGGCTCATCGCCGCCATGTGACGCCGCGCCGCGACACGCGTCCACGCGCGGCGCGCCACGCCGGTTACAGTTCTGCTGTGGGTAATTCAAAGGCTGGCGGCGTGGCGAAGGACGAACGCCTCACGAACCTCGTCATCGGGCTGCTGACGACGCGGCAGTTCATCGGCATCGGCACGATCCGCCGCTCCTTCAGCGGCTACGCGGACGCCCCGAGCCAGGAGGCGTTCCAGCGCATGTTCGAGCGCGACAAGCGCGAGCTGCGCGACATCGGCATCCCCATCATCACGGGCACGGCGTCGGTCTGGTCCGACGAGCCGGGCTACCGCATCGACCCGTCCTCCTACGAGCTGCCGCCGATCACCCTCACCCGCGACGAATCGCACGCCGTGGCCGTGGCCGCGAGCCTGTGGCGCGACGAGCGCATGGCCGGCCTCGCCGTCAACGCGCTGCGCAAGCTGCGCGCGGCGGGCATTGAGGTGGACGACTCCGGCATCTCCACGATGGTGGGCACCGCCGGCTCGGCCGGCGCGCCCGAGCCCGCCCTGGAGCGTCTGGTGGCCGCCGCCTCGTCCGGGCAGGCCGTCCGGTTCACCCACCTCATGGCGGGGCGGGGCACCACCGCGGTGCGCACGGTGGAGCCGTGGGCGGTGGTCTCGAGCCACGGCAACTGGTATCTCGTCGGCTTCGACCGCGACCGGCAGGCGCAGCGCACCTTCCGGCTCTCCCGGATCCTCGGCGACGTCGAGGTGTTCGGCCCCGTCGGCGCCGTGTCGATCCCCGAGGGGGTCGACACGCGGGCGCTCGTCGAGGCGGCGGCCGCCGAGCCGGTGGCGCCCGGGCACGTGGAGCTGTGGCTCGAGGAGGACCGCGCCCACGATCTCCGCCGCCTGGCCGAGCCGCTGCGCCCGGCGTCGCTGCGCGGACGCCCCGGCGAGGTGGTGCGCATCCCCGTCGGCAACAGGGAGAACACGCTGCGGCTCATCGCGGGGCACGGCGAGCACGCCGTGGTGCTCGGCCCCGACGACGTGCGCGCCGACGTCATCGCCCTGCTGCGCGGCGCCGTCGCCGCGCATCCGCAGAACGCGCCCGCCCCGCATCCCGCCGACGCCGAGGAGCCCGCACGATGAAGAACAAGCCCGTGCACCGGGTGCAGCGGCTGCTCACCCTCGTGCCCTACTTCCGGCAGCACCCGGGCATCACCAAGGTGGAGGCGGCCCGCGAGTGGGGCATCTCCGTGGCCCAGCTCGAGAAGGACCTCTCGCAGCTGTGGATGTGCGGCAAGCCCGGCGGCGGGGGAGGCGACCTCATCGACATCCAGTACGAGGGCGACACCGTCACCATCACCGACTCGCAGGGCGTCGACCGCCCCCTGCGCCTCACCGCCGTCGAGGCCAGCACGCTGCTGCTCGCGCTGCAGTTCCTCGTGGGGAACGAGGCGGGCCTGGACCGCACGGCCGTGCACAGCGCGATGGCCAAGATCGACCACGCGTCCGGGGTGGTGCGCGATGCGGACGAGGGCGGCCAGGCCGCCGGCCCCGTCGCCGGCGCCCCCGACCCGGTGGGGGAGGCGGTCGCGGCCGCGGTGCGCGACGGGCGCGCCCTGCGCCTGCGGTACTACACCGCCTCGCGCGACGCGGTCACCGATCGCGTCGTCGATCCGATCCGCCTGCAGGTGCTCAAGTCCAAGACGTATCTGCACGCGTGGTGCCGCGACGTCGAGGACCTCCGCATGTTCCGCACCGACCGGATCGACGAGGCCGAGGTGCTCGACGAGCCGTCGGCGCCGGGCACCACCCGCCCCGCCGACGTCCTCGCCGACTTCACCGACGCCTCCGCCGGCCTGCCCGCGGTGCGGCTCGCCGTGTCGCCGAACCTGCGCTGGGTGGTCGACTACTTCCCGATGGAGACGGTGGCGGTCCACGACGACGGGAGCGCCGAGGTGCGGCTGCGCTACGCCACCGAGGCGTGGCTCACGCGCACCGTCGCCGGCTTCGGCGGGCGCCTGCGCATCCTCGACGATCCGCGCACCGCCGCCGCGGTGCACGCCCACGCCTCCGCCGCGCTCGAGGCGTACGAGGCGGCGGAGGCCGCCGGCATCGGCTCGTGAACCCGGCCCGCGGGTGCGTCCCGGCCCGCGGGGGTGGGCGGTTCGGGTAGCATCGATCCCGTTCGATCATTGGAGGTTGGTATGGGCGCAATGAGCCCGTGGCACTGGGCGATCGTGCTGATCGTCCTCGTCCTGCTGTTCGGTTCCACGCGCCTGCCGGGGGCGGCACGCGGCCTCGGCCGGTCGCTGCGCATCTTCAAGAGCGAGATGCGCGAGATGACCAGCGACGACACCCCCCGCAAGGACGACCCCGCCCCCGCGCCGCAGGCGCTGCCCGCGCAGCCGCCCGCGCCGCAGGTCGACCCGGCCGCCCAGGTCAACGCCGCCGCGCAGCCCACCCCGCAGCAGCAGGCCGCCCCGCAGAGTCCGCAGGCGCAGACCCCGCCGCAGGCCCCGCCCGCCCAGGGCACGGGCGCCTGACGGCCCGGCACCACCCGGCCGCGGCACGCCCGGCCGGGTGCGCCGCGGTGTCCGGCTAGAGTCTGACAGTGCGCATTCCACTCGATCCGCGGCAGCGCCGCAGCCGCACCAACCCCGACGGCACCATGCCGCTGGTGGAGCACCTCTTCGAGCTCCGCCGCCGCCTGCTCATCGCGGTCGCCGCGGTGCTGGTCACCACCCTCGTCGGTTTCCTGTGGTACTCGTACTCGATCTTCGGCATCGAGAGCCTGGGCGAGCTGCTGCGCGGCCCCTACTGCTCGCTGCCCACGGAGGCCCGGGCCGACATCGCCGCCGGCGATTCCGATGCCTGCCGCCTCCTCGCCACCGGGGTGTTCGAGCAGTTCATGCTGCGGCTCAAGGTGGCCCTCACCGCCGGCGTGGTGCTTGCCTCGCCGGTGTGGCTGTACCAGGTGTGGGCCTTCGTCACCCCCGGCCTGCACAAGAACGAGCGGCGCTTCGCGCTCACCTTCGCCGGCGCCGCATCCGCCCTGTTCATCACCGGCGCCGTGCTGGCGTACCTGGTGGTGAGCAAGGCGCTGCACTTCCTGCTCACGGTGGGCGACAACGTGCAGGTCACCGCGCTGAGCGGGTCCGAGTACTTCGGCTTCATGATCCACCTGCTCCTGATCTTCGGCGTGAGCTTCGAGATCCCGCTGCTGGTGATCGCCCTCAACCTCGTGGGCGTGCTGCCGTACGAGAAGCTGCGGCACTGGCGGCGCGGGCTGATCTTCGGCCTGTTCGTCTTCGCCGCCGTGGCCACGCCCGGCCAGGACCCGTTCTCGATGCTGGCGCTCGCCGCCGCCCTCACCGTGCTCGTGGAGCTGTCCATCCAGGTCTGCCGCCTGCACGACAAGCGCCGCGCCCGCAAGGCCGCCGCCGAGGTCCCCGATGACGAGGCCTCGCCCATCGACGCGCCCGCCGACGTGGGCCCGGCCGACGGCCTCGACTCCACCGCCGGCGCCGCGCACCTGGCCGACGCCCCCGGCGCCCGCACCTCGATGGTCCACGACCGCACCACCGACTACGACGACACCCTCTGACCGGCCCGGCCGTGCGGCGCGGCCGGCGCATCCACCCACGAGCTGAGGCACATGTCCGACACACCCACCGGCGCCGGGGCGACGCTCTCGCAGCGGTTCGCCGCCGGGCAGCCGTTCCCGCTCGACGACTTCCAGCGGCGCGCCTGCGACGCCCTCGACGCCGGCAGCGGCGTGCTCGTGTGCGCGCCCACCGGGGCCGGCAAGACGGTGGTGGGGGAGTTCGCCGTCTTCTCCGCGCTGGAGACGGGCGGCAAGTGCTTCTACACCACGCCGATCAAGGCGCTGAGCAACCAGAAGTTCACCGACCTGCGCGCCCGGCACGGCGACGCCGCGGTGGGCCTGCTCACCGGCGACCAGTCGATCAATCCGCACGCGCCCGTGGTCGTGATGACCACCGAGGTGCTGCGCAACATGCTCTATGCGCAGTCGCCGGCCCTGGACGGGCTCTCCCACGTGGTGATGGACGAGGTCCACTTCCTGGCCGACCGGTTCCGCGGCGCCGTGTGGGAGGAGGTGATCCTGGGCCTGCCCCGCGCGGTGCGCGTGATCAGCCTGTCGGCCACGGTGAGCAACGCCGAGGAGTTCGGCGCCTGGATGGTGGAGGTCCGCGGCGACACGGCCGTCATCGTCGACGAGCACCGCCCCGTTCCGCTGTGGCAGCACGTGCTGGTGGACGGCGCCCTGCTCCCGCTGTTCGACGACGCCCCCGACCGCTCGGGCCGCGGCGTGCTGGTGAGCCGCGCGCTGCAGCACGCCGTGAAGCGGGCGCTCGGCGGCGCGCGGTCGGCGCACCCCCGCGGCCGCGACCGGCGCGGTGGCCGGCGCCCGGGCCCGCCGCAGCCGTCGTTCCGGATGCCCCCGCGGCCGCAGGTGATCGCCCAGCTCGACCGCGAGGGGCTGTTGCCCGCCATCGGCTTCATCTTCAGCCGCGCCGGGTGCGAGGGCGCGCTCGACCAGTGCCGGCGCTCGCGCCTGCGGCTCACCACAGACGACGAGGCCGCGGAGATCCGCGCGGCCATCGCGCGGCACACGGCCGACCTGCCGCGCACCGACCTGCACACCCTCGGGTTCCCGGCGTGGTCGGAGGCGCTGGAGCGCGGCTTCGCGGCACACCACGCCGGCATGCTGCCCGCCTTCCGGCACGCCGTCGAAGAGCTGTTCTCGCGCGGGCTCCTGCGCGTCGTGTTCGCCACCGAGACGCTGGCGCTGGGCATCAACATGCCCGCCCGCACCGTGCTGCTCGAGCGCCTGGTCAAGTACAACGGGGAGACGCACGCAGACCTCACGCCGGGGGAGTTCACCCAGCTCACGGGCCGCGCGGGACGGCGGGGCATCGACGTCGAGGGGCACGCCGTGATCGTGTGGCGCCCGGGCATGGACCTGGGCGCGGTGGCGGGCCTCGCCGGCGCGCGCACCTACCCGCTGCGCAGCTCGTTCCAGCCCGCCTACAACATGACGGTCAACCTGGTGCGCCGGCTGGGAGCCGACCGCGGACGCGCCCTGGTCGAACGCTCCTTCGCCCAGTTCCAGGCCGACCGTTCGGTGGTCGGCATCTCGCGGTCGATCGACCGCAACCGCGAGGCGCTCGCGGGCTACGCCCCGCACCTGCAGTGCCACCTGGGCGACCTCACCGAGTACGCGGAGCTGCGCCGGAGCATCGCGCAACGCGAGAAGGCGCTCGAGCAGGAGACGCGCGCGGCGCGGCGCCGGGACGTCACCCGGGAGCTCGCAGCGCTGCGCCGCGGCGACGTCATCGCCATCACCTCGGGCCGGCGGGCCGGCATCGCGGTGGTCCTCGAGCCCGACGGCGACGACGCCGATCCCCGCCCGCTCGTCCTCACCGAGGACCGGTGGGCCGGGCGCGTCGCCGCACCCGATTTCCGCGGGAGCGTGCAGACGCTCGGTGCGATGCGCCTGCCGCGCCATGTGGCGCACCAGTCGCCGCAGGTGCGCCGCGACCTGGCCTCGGCGCTGCGGCAGTCGGGGCACACGCCCCCGCGCCGCCGTCCGCACCGGCGCCGCTCCGCCGCCGCCGGCGACCGCGAACTCGAGTCGCTGCGCCGCGCGCTGCGTGCGCACCCGTGCCACTCGTGCCCCGAGCTCGACGACCACCTGCGGTGGTATGAACGAAGCGCCGACCTGGAGCGCGCCACCGCGAAGCTCGTCGCCCGGCACAATGCCGCCACGCACTCGCTGGCCCGCGAATTCGACCGCATGATCCGGTTGCTCACCGAGCTCGGCTACCTCGCCACCGGCGCCGACGGCCCGGAGGTGACCGAGGCCGGGCTCATGCTGGCGGGCATCTACTCCGAGAGCGCGCTGGTGGTCGCCGAGTCGCTGCGGCGCGGGCTGTGGGGCGGGCTTGCCCCCGGGCCGCTCGCGGCGGT
Organism: uncultured Mycobacteriaceae bacterium; assembly: GCA_964507655.1. Classification (GTDB taxonomy): domain Bacteria; phylum Actinomycetota; class Actinomycetes; order Mycobacteriales; family Mycobacteriaceae; genus Tomitella. The sequence continues at coordinate 8,175 of CAZDSL010000108.1, forward strand.
GGTCTCGGCGCTGGTGTACGAATCGCGCCGCGACGGGGGCGTGCCCGTCGCGGGCCCCGACGGGGTGCGGCGCGTGCTGCAGCGCACCGACGCGGTGCGGGCCGAGATCCGCGACGCGGAGGCCCGGCACCGGCTGCCCGCGACCCGGCCGCCCGACGCCGGGTTCGCCGAGGCCGTGCTCCGCTGGGTGGAGGGCGCCGAGCTGGAGGAGGTGCTGTGGTCGGCGGGCGGCGCCGACGGCGCCCCGCTGGCCGCCGGCGACTTCGTCCGCTGGTGCCGCCAGGTCATCGACCTGCTCGAGCAGGTGGCCGTCGTCGCCGGCGACGCGGACGTCATCGCCTCCGCCCGATCGGCCGTCGGCGCCATCCGGCGCGGGGTGGTCGCCGTCGACGCCCCCTGAACTACATTGGCGGGGACGAGCAATCGAGCGCGAGGACGGCCGATGACCAACCCACCCGACGGCGAGGACACCCGAGGCGACGGCGGCGCGCGGCCCCCGGAGCACGCGGAACAATCGGGGCAGGCGGCACCATCGGGGCAGCCCGGCCCGCCCGAGCACCCCGGCGACGCGCAGTGGGGCCCGCCGCAGGGCGAGGCGCCGGCCACCCGCGCGTTCCCCGCCGCCGGCGGGCCGTATGCCGACCACCCGTCGGAGGGCCCGCTGCAGGCGTACAGCGAGACGCCGTACGGCGGGGGCGGCCG
>CAZDSL010000109.1:0-8795 GCA_964507655.1 uncultured Mycobacteriaceae bacterium
AGTCGCCGGAGGCGTCGTCGCGCACGGCCGAGGTGCGCAGGCTCGCCAGGTCGGTGCCCGAGCCTGGCTCGGAGTAGCCGATGGAGAAGTGCTCCTCGCCGGCCGCGATGCGGGGCAGGTGGAACGACTTCTGCTCGGGCGTGCCGAAGTGCATGATCGTCGGCGCCACCGAGTTGATGGTGAGGAAGGGGACGGGCGCGCCGGCGATGGCGGCCTCGTCGGTGAAGATGAGCTGGTCGAGCATCGACCGGTTCTGCCCGCCGTACTCCTCGGGCCAGCCCAGCGCGAGCCAGCCGTCGCGCCCCATCTGCCGCACCACGTCGCGGTAGGCGGTGCCCTCGCCGTACTCGCCGCTCTGCACCGAGAGCGCCTCGCGGCGCTCGGGGGTGATGAGCCTGGCGAAGTAGTCGCGCAGTTCGGCGCGCAGCGCCTCCTGCTCCGGCGTGTAGTCGATGTGCATGTGACCTCCGTCTACGGCAAGATCTCGTGGGTGACGCCGCTCCCGGCCGTCGGTCCCTGTGCAGTGGATCACCACCGATGATTGCACATGGGTGGAACACGTTCTAGTGTGTGGGGGACGCGCGGACCGATGCAGACGGGACGCATCCCCGGGAGGAGTGAACCGATGAGGGTGAAGGTGGACCTCAACCTGTGCGAGGCCAACGCCATCTGCTGCGGCCTGGCACCGAAGGTCTTCGAGCTCGACGACGAGGACGTGCTGCACGTGAAGGTCGACGAGGTCCCCGGGGAGCTCGAGGACCGCGTGCGGATGGCGATCGACCGCTGTCCCAAGGCCGCTCTCAGCGAATACTGACCGCTCGGCCCCGGCGCCTCCCGCAGCCGCGGCGTGGCGCCGGGTCACTGGTGCGGTGCGTGCCGGCCGGGGAACCGGCCGGCACGGTGCTGCCGGGGGAGCGGAGGGCGCGTCCCGGGGTGCGCGGCGGGCCGGTCCGGCCGCGCGGTCGCACGGTGCCGCGCCCCTCCGGTGAGGCGTGTCACAGGTGCTGTATGGTGCTCACTGGAACACGTTCACCGCGGTGGCGGTGACGGTGGCAGCGAGGCCGGGGTCGGGACCGGTCGGCAGGGCGCACGAATCGGGTCGCACACCCGCGTCAGCGGGGTGCGGGCGGTCGCGCCGGGGGTCAGGACACGTCATCGGACGGTCACATATACGGACGCGCGGCTGGTGGATACTGGGTCGGCGTCGGGGCGGTAGGACAGTGCACAGAGTGCGGAGTTCACACAGAGTTTTCAGGGAGGAGGTCCGGTGAACAAGGTCTTGGAAGGCCCCGTGAAGGGTATCGGCGGGTTCTTTGCAATGACACTGGACTCTTTCCGCTACACCTTTTCGCGGCCGGTCCAGTGGCGCGAGTTCGTCGAGCAGGCGTGGTTCATCGCCCGCGTGTCGATGATCCCCACGGTGCTCGTGGCGGTGCCGTTCACCGTGCTGGTCAGCTTCACGCTGAACATCCTGCTGCGGGAGATCGGCGCGTCCGACCTCTCCGGCGCGGGCGCGGCGTTCGGCACCATCAGCCAGGTCGGCCCCATGGTCACCGTGCTCATCGTCGCGGGTGCCGGTGCCACCGCCATCTGCGCCGACCTGGGCGCGCGCACCATCCGCGAGGAGATCGCCGCCATGGAGGTGCTGGGCATCGACCCGGTCAAGCGGCTGGTGATCCCGCGCATGTGGGCGTCGATGCTCGTGGCGATCCTGCTCAACGCCATGGTGTCCACCATCGGCATCTTCGGCGGCTTCGTCTTCTCGGTGTTCCTGCAGGACGTCAACCCGGGCGCCTTCGTCAACGGCATCCCCGTGCTCACGCACCTGAGCGACCTCGTCATCTCCGAGGTCAAGGCCGGCGTGTTCGGGCTCATCGCGGGTCTGGTGGCGTGCTACCGCGGGCTCACCGTCAGGGGCGGGCCGAAGAGCGTCGGCGACGCCGTCAATGAGACGGTGGTGTACGCGTTCATGGCGCTGTTCGTCGCCAACGTCATCATCACCGCCGTCGGCGTGAAGATCGCGGGGTGACGGCATGGCAGTGATCACCGGACGCTTCCCCCGTACCCGACGCCAGGCGGTGCGCGTGTCCGACAGCGTCGACGACCTCGGCAGGCAGGCCTACTTCTACTGGCGCGCGATCATCTCGATCCCGTACGCGCTGCGCAAGTACAAGAAGGAGACGATCCGGCTCATCGCCGAGATCAGCATGGGCACGGGCGCCCTCGCGATGATCGGCGGCACCGTCGTCATCGTCGGCTTCCTCACCCTGATGGCCGGCGGCACCATCGCCACCCAGGGCTTCGCGTCGCTCGGCGACATCGGCGTCGAGGCGCTCACCGGCTTCTTCGCGGCGTTCATCAACGTGCGCATCGCGGCCCCCGTGGTGGCGGGCATCGGCCTGGCGGCCACCATCGGCGCCGGTTCGACGGCCCAGCTCGGCGCGATGCGCGTGAGCGAGGAGATCGACGCCCTCGAGGCCATGGCGATCTCGTCGGTGCCCTACCTGGTGAGCACGCGCGTGGTGGCGGGCATGATCGCCGTCATCCCGCTGTACTCGCTGGCGGTCATCGCCTCGTTCATCGCCAGCCGCTTCTCCACCGTCGTGCTCTTCGGGCAGTCGGCGGGCATCTACGACCACTACTTCTCGACGTTCCTGCAGCCGATGGACATCCTCTGGTCGTTCTTCCAGGCCATAGCCATGGCGATCGTCGTGATGCTGGTGCACACCTACTACGGCTACAACGCCTCGGGCGGTCCGGCCGGCGTGGGCGTGGCCGTCGGCAACGCGGTGCGCACGTCGCTGATCTGCGTTGTCACCGTCACCCTGCTCATCTCCCTGGCGATCTACGGCACGTCGGGCAACTTCCACCTCTCGGGTTAAAGGGGGCACATCATGCACGCAAGCCCCGGTTCCCGGGTCCATTACAAGCTGTTCGCGCTGGTCCTCGTCGTGGTGCTGGCGGGGCTGGTGGCCGTGGCCATCACTTCGTTCCTCGGCGGGTTCCAGTCCACCGTGCCGGTCACGCTGCGCTCGCCGCGCGCGGGCCTGGTCATGGAGCCCGACGCCAAGGTGAAGATGCGCGGCGTCGAGGTGGGGAAGGTCGAGTCGATCGAGCACGACGGCGGCGGCGCCGTGCTGCACCTGGCCCTCGATCCCGACCAGCTCCGCCGGATCCCCGCGAACGTGCAGGCCGACATCCGCTCCACGACGGTGTTCGGCGCCAAGTACGTCAACTTCGAGGAGCCGGAGCACCCCGATGAGGCCCGCCTGCAGTCGGGCGACGTCATCGACTCCGGCAACGTGACGGTCGAGTTCAACACGCTCTTCCAGCACCTCACCGAGGTCCTCAACACCGTGCAGCCCGAGAAGATCAACGCCACGCTCGGCGCGGTGTCGACGGCGCTGCGCGGGCAGGGCGAGGATCTGGGCACGACGCTCGTGGGCGTCGACCAGTACCTCGGCAAGATGAACCCGAGCCTGCCCGATCTGCGCGACGTGCTGCAGAAGTCGGTCCCGGTCACCGACACGTACGCCCAGGCCGCGCCCGATCTCATGACGCTGCTCGGCAACACCACGCAGATCGGCAAGACGATCGTCGACAAGTCGGACCAGCTCGACAAGACGCTCCAGGGCGCCACGTCGATGGCCGGCAGCGGCACCGCGCTGCTCGACGCGTCCGGCGACAACCTCGTCTCGGCCGCGGGCCTGCTGCGGCCCACGGTGGGCACCACCAGCGAGTACTCGCCGGTGCTCACCTGCTTCATCGCGGGCATCGCCAACGCGAAGGACGCCGGCGAGGCCGCGTTCGGCGGCGCACAGCCGGGGCTCTCGCTCACGTCGGGCTTCCTGGCGGGCGCGCCGTCGTACAAGTACCCCGACAACCTGCCCAAGGTGAACGCGAAGAACCCGCCGAGCTGCTACGGCCTGCCGTGGATCGGCGAGGGCGTGAACTCCCCGTACGTCGTCACCGACTCGGGCGTGAACCCCACCGTCACCGAGCCGCAGCGCGCCAACCCGCAGTCGCTCTGGGCGTTCCTGCTCGGGCCCCCGCCCGCCGGATGGACGTGGTGAACCGATGAACAAGACATCCCTGAAATCGACGTCGGTGAAGCTGGGGATCTTCACCCTGGTGATGCTGCTGATCCTGGCCGGCCTCGTGGTCGTGTTCAGCCAGTACCGCACCGGGCAGACCCGCGGCTACCACGCCGTGTTCGAGAACGCCTCGAGCCTCGAAAGCGGCGACAAGGTCGCGATCGCCGGCGTGACGGTGGGCTCGGTGACCGGCGTGCACATCACCGACGACAACCACGCGATGGTGGACTTCAACGTCGACGACGCGTACCGGCTCACCACCACCACCCAGGTGGCGGCGCGCTACAAGGACCTCGTGGGCAACCGCTACGTGGAGCTGCTCAAGGGCGACGCCCCGGGCACGCCGCTCGACGAGGGGGCGACGATCCCCATCGAGCGCACCAAGCCCGCGCTCGACCTCGACACGCTGCTGGGCGGGTTCAAGCCGCTGTTCAAGGCGCTCGACCCGCAGCAGGTGAACACGCTCGCCCGTTCGCTCATCGACGTGTTCCAGGGGCAGGGGCAGCAGCTGGTGAGCCTGCTGGGCAGCACCAGCTCCTTCTCCAGCACGCTGGCCGACCGCGACCAGCTCATCGGCGACGTCATCGCCAACCTCAACACCGTGCTGGGCACCATGGATGCGCACAAGGACGAGTTCAGCGGCATCGTCGACAACGTCCAGCAGGTGGTGAGCCGCCTGTCGGCCAGCCGCGATGCGGTGGTGGGCGGCACCAGCTCCCTCAACGACGCGGCCGGCACGATGGCCTCGCTGCTGGAGGACACGCGCCCCGACCTCAAGGGCGACGTGGCGCAGCTCAACCGCCTCATGGGCCTGCTGTCCACCGACGACGCCACCCAGGAGCTCGACTGGGTCATGGCCAACATGCCGGCGGCGTTCCGCCAGCTGGTGCGCGTCGGCACGTACGGCGCCTTCTTCAACTTCTACCTGTGCGGACTCAAGTTCAAGGTGGGCGACGAGAACAACCCCGTCTACATCCCGCTGAAGAACCAGACGACGGGAAGGTGTGCGCCCGTTGACAACTGACAAATCCAAGCCCGGTTTCACCGAGCGGCTCCGGTCGCTGCCACGGTTCCGGGACATGAACCCGGTGCCGATCGCGATCATCGGCCTCGTCCTCACCGCCGCGGTGGTGCTGGGGGCGCTGCAGTACGACAAGCTGCCGTTCATCGACTCCTCCAACAGCTACACGGCGCAGGTGGCGGACGCGGCCGGCCTCAAGTCGGGCGACGACGTCCTCGTCGCCGGCCTCGAGGTGGGCAAGGTGGGCTCGATCTCGCTCCAGGGCGACCACGTCGCCGTCTCGTTCACCGTGGACGACGACATCCGCCTGGGCAAGGACACCTCGGCCGCCATCACCACGCAGTCGATGCTGGGCAAGCGCGGCCTGTCCGTGCGGCCCGACGGCGCCGGCGACATCGGCGACGGCGGCACCATCCCGCTCTCGCGCACCTCCACGCCCTACGCGCTCACCGAGGCGCTCGGCGATCTCGCCACCAATGTCGGCGAGATCGACACGACGGCCGTCACCCAGGCGCTCGAGGCGTTCTCGGAGGACTTCGCCGACGCGCCCGACGACCTGAAGAACGCCCTCGACGGCGTCACGCGCCTGTCCAAGAGCATCAGCTCCCGCGACGAGTCGCTGCAGCAGCTGCTCGCGAAGGCCAACGGCGTCACGGGCGTGCTCAAGGACCGCAGCGACCAGCTCAACGCGCTGGTGGTGGACGCGAACTCGCTCATGGCGCAGCTCGACGAGCGCAAGCAGATGCTGAGCCAGCTGATCGTGCACATCGGCGCGGTGTCGACGCAGCTGTCGGGCTTCGTCGACGACACCAAGGCCGACCTGCAGCCGGCCCTCGACCGCCTGCACACCGTGATGCAGGTGCTGGAGAAGAACCGCGACAACATCGGCGACTCGCTCGACGGCGTGAGCAAGTACATGTACGCCCTGGGCGACTCGGTGGCCAACGGCCCGTACTTCATGGCCTTCATCCAGAACTTCCTCAACGCCATGGACTACCCGGGCGGGGTGCAGACGACCGACATGCTCAAGCCGCTGCTCGCCCAGATGGCGCAGCAGACGCCCGCTGCGGCGCAGCTGTTCGACGACGCCAAGGCCGGCGCGTCGGCGCCCGCGCCGCAGGACGGCAATGACGACGGGGGCGGACGATGACGCAGTACAAGGGATACCTGCGCTCGGTGCTCGCGGTGGCGCTGGTGCTCATGGTGGGCGTGGGGGCCTGGCTGGTGTGGCCCGGCAACCAGCGCTACACCGTGACGGCCTACTTCACCTCGGCCACGGGCATCTACGAGGGCGACACCGTGCGCGTGCTGGGCGTGCCGGTGGGGGAGGTCTCCTCGATCACCCCCGAGGGCACGCGCAGCCGCTTCGAGCTGTCGATCGACGACGATGTGCGCATCCCGGCCGACGCCGACGCGGTGATCGTGGCGCAGAGCCTGGTCACCTCGCGGTTCGTCCAGTTCACGCCGCGCTACAAGGGCACGGGCGACACGCTCCACGACGGCTCCGTGATCCCCATCGAGCGCACCGCGGTGCCGGTGGAGTGGGACCAGATCAAAAAGGAGCTCTCGCGGCTCACCGAGGCGCTGGGGCCGCAGGGCGACAAGCCCGGCGCGCTCACCGACTTCCTCAACGTCGCGGGCGACACCGTCGACGGCAACGGCCAGCGGCTGCACGACACCATCACCGAGCTGGCCGACGCCATGAACACCTTCGGCGACGGCAGCACCGACCTGTTCAGCACCATCAAGAACCTGCAGGTGTTCGTCAACGCGCTGGCCGACAGCAACGAGCAGATCGTCGCCGTCGGCGGCCACCTCGCCCGCGTGTCCGACGTGCTCGCCGACAGCGACGAGCAGCTGGACTCGTCGCTCAAGAGCCTCGATGCGGCGGTGCAGGACGTCAAGGGCTTCCTCACCACCAACAGCTCCGACCTGAGCCGGTCGATCAGCGAGCTGTCCGACATCAGCACGGTGATCGCGAACAAGAAGGACCGGTTCGCGGAGCTGCTGCACGTGGGCCCCACCGGGCTGGTGAACTTCTACAACATCTACCAGCCGGCGCAGGGCACGTTCACCGGTGCGATCGCGCTCAACAACACCAGCAACCTGGTCGACATGGTGTGCGGCGCCATGGGCGGATCCGACGGCACCGGGCCCAACCCCGACGTCGACACCTGCATCAAGGCGCTGGCGCCGGTGATCGGCTCGATCGCGATGAACTACCCGCCGGCCGGCACCAACCCCATCACGGGCGTCACCGCGACCCCCGATCAGGTGGTCTACACCGACCCGAGCCTGCGCAACGTGCCCAAGCTCACCCCGCCCGAGCTTCCGCCGAACGCGACGCCGCTGAGCGAGTCGAACATCCGCCGCACCGACGGCGGCGACGGGAAGACCGACGCCTCCGGTGCGCCGGGCCAGGGCATCGGCGACCTGCTGCAGCCGGTGCTGCCGCAGGGCGGTCAAGGAGGAGGAGACTGATGCGAGGTCCTACCCTCCCGCCGCGCCCCGGCCGCAGGGCCGTCGCGGCGGCGGCGCTGGGCGCCGCGGCGCTGCTGGCCAGCGGATGCACGTGGAACGGGCTCAATTCGCTGCCCCTGCCGGGCACCGTGGGCACCGAGAGCGACGCCTTCCAGATCACCGCGGTGGTGCCCGACGTGGGCACGCTCACGCAGAACTCGCCGGTGATGATCGACGACGTCACCGTGGGCAGCATCCGCAAGATCACCGCCGACGAGAACTGGAACGCGCGGGTGACCATCGGGCTCAAGGCGGGCACCCGCGTGCCGCGCGGCACCCGCGCCATGGTGGGGCAGGCCAGCCTGCTCGGCTCGCAGTACCTCGAGCTGGATCCGCCGGACGGGGCGACGGGCAACGACCTGCTGGGTGACGGCGACATCATCCCGCTGCAGCACGGCGGCACGTTCCCCAGCACCGAGCAGACGCTCTCCACGCTGTCGGTGGTGCTCAACGGCGGCGGGCTCGCGCAGCTGCAGGACATCACCACCGAGCTCAACGCCGCGCTGGGCGGCAACGAGCAGAGCCTGCACGACCTGATCCCGCGCCTGAACGAGCTCGTCGGCACGCTCGACGAGCAGCGCGGCGACATCGTCTCGGCGATGGACGGGGTCGACCGCCTCAGCTCCACCGTGGGGCAGCAGACGGACGTGCTCTCCGACGCGCTCACCGGGCTGGACCCGGCGACCAAGGTGCTGGCGGACGAGAAGGACTCGCTCACCGACGCCATCGTGGCGCTGGGCGATTTCAGCGCGGTGGCCGACAGGGTGCTCAGCGAGAGCGGTTCGGACCTGCGTGCGATCAGCAAGGACCTGCAGCCGATCCTCGCCTCGCTGGCCGACGCCGGCAAGGACCTGCCGAACACGCTGACGCTGCTGTTCACGTTCCCGTTCCCCATGGACACCCTCTTCAACGCCATGCGCGGCGACTACACCAACCTCTGGGACGAGGTGGACCTCACCGGCCAGCGCATCCAGCGCTCGCTGCTGGTGGGCAGCCCCGCGCAGCCGTGGTCCGACACCGACTGGGCCAAGCAGATGGCGCAGGCGGGTGCGGGCGCGGGCGACCCGTTCCACCCGCGGCTGCCCGACCCGGCCGCGGTGGAGGCGCCGGGTGCGGCCGCGGGGGCGCAGCCCGCGCCGGTGTCCGCCGACGGCGGCGCC
>CAZDSL010000110.1:0-3269 GCA_964507655.1 uncultured Mycobacteriaceae bacterium
GGCGGCGGGCGTGCAGCCCGCGCCGGAGCCGCCGCCCGAGCGCGCGCCCGGGCTCACCGCCGCGGAGGTGGAGCGGCGGGTGCGCGACGGGCAGGTCAACGACGCGCCGCAACGCGGCTCGCGCTCCACCTCCGAGATCGTGCGCGCCAACGTCTTCAACCGCATCAACGCCATGCTCGGCGTCCTGCTGGTGATCGTGCTCGCAGCCGGATCGCCCATCGACGGCATGTTCGGCCTGGTGATCATCGCCAACAGCGGCATCGGCATCATCCAGGAGCTGCGGGCCAAGCGCACGCTCGACCAGCTCACCATCGTCGGCCAGGCGCGTCCCGTGGTGCGCCGCGACGGCGCCGCGGCCGAGGTGGCACCGGCCGAGGTGGTGCTGGACGACGTGATCGAGCTCGGCTCGGGCGACCAGCTCGTCGTCGACGGCGTGGTGCTCGAGTCGGCGGGGCTCGACGTGGACGAGTCGCTGCTCACGGGCGAGGCCGACCCGGTGCACAAGCCGGTGGGCTCGCGGGTGCTCTCCGGCAGCTTCGTCGCCGCCGGCAGCGGCGCCTTCCGCGCCACCGAGGTCGGCGCCGACGCGTACGCCGCGAAGCTGGCCGACGAGGCCAGCCGGTTCTCGCTGGTCGACTCGGAGCTGCGCTCGGGCGTCGACAAGATCCTCAAGTTCGTCACCTGGCTGCTCATCCCCGCGGGCATCCTCACGATCTACAACCAGCTGTTCTCGTCGCACGAGGGCGTGCGCGATTCGCTCATCGGCATGGTCGCCGCGCTTGTGCCCATGGTCCCCGAGGGGCTGGTGCTCATGACGTCGATCGCCTTCGCGGTGGGCGTGATCCGGCTCGGCCAGCGCAAGTGCCTGGTGCAGGAGCTGCCCGCCATCGAGGGCCTCGCCCGCGTCGACGTCGTCTGCGCCGACAAGACCGGCACGCTCACCGAGAACGGCATGCGGCTAGCCGAGGCGCGCGCCCTGCCGGAGGCCGGCGGGGCGGGCGACGATCCGGCGGCGCAGCGCCGCGTGGACGCCGCCCTCGCCGCGCTCGCCGCCGCCGAGGCCCGGCCCAACGCGTCGATCCTCGCCATCAAGGAGGCGCTGCCCGACGATCCGGGCTGGACGGCCACGGCCGTCGCGCCGTTCTCCTCGGCCAAGAAGTGGAGCGGCATCTCGTTCGGGCCCGACGGCCACTGGCTGCTCGGCGCGCCCGACGTGCTCCTCGACCCGGGCACGCCCACCGCACGCGAGGCCGAGCGCATCGGCTCGAGCGGGCTGCGCGTGCTGCTCCTGGCGGAGGGCGAGCGGCCCGTCGACGCCCCCGACGCCACCGCCGGCGCGCGCCCCGCGGCGCTGGTGGTGCTCGAGCAGAAGGTGCGCACCGATGCGCGCGCCACGCTGGAGTACTTCGGCGAGCAGGGCGTGGACGTCAAGGTCATCTCCGGCGACAACGCCGTGTCGGTGGGTGCGGTGGCCGATTCGCTGGGCATCGGCGGCGGTCGCGAGGCGGTGGACGCGCGCACCCTGCCCGACGACCCGTCCGCGCTGGCCGACGTGCTCGACACGTCCACCACCTTCGGCCGCGTGCGCCCCGACCAGAAGCGGGCCATGGTCACCGCGCTGCAGTCGCGCGGGCACACCGTCGCGATGACGGGCGACGGCGTCAACGACGTGCTCGCGCTCAAGGACGCCGACATCGGCGTGGCGATGGGCTCGGGCAGCCCGGCCACCCGCTCGGTCGCGCAGATCGTGCTGCTGGACGACAAGTTCGCCACCCTGCCCTACGTGGTGGGGGAGGGGCGCCGCGTGATCGGCAACATCGAGCGCGTGGCCAACCTCTTCCTCACCAAGACGGTCTACTCGGCGCTGCTGGCGTTCATGGTGGGCATCGCGGGCGTGATCGCGTCGATCACCGGCGACGATCCGATGCTCTTCCCGTTCCTGCCGCGGCACGTCACCATCGCCGCGTGGTTCACCATCGGCGTGCCCGCGTTCATCCTCTCGCTCGCCCCCAACAACGAGCGGGCCCGCACCGGCTTCGTGCCGCGCGTGCTGCGGCTGGCCGTGCCGGCGGGCGTGATCATCGGCGTGACGACGTTCGTCTGCTACCTGCTGCTGTACCAGGGCGCCGACGTCACCGACGAGGTGCGCCGCCAGGTGTCCACCAGCGTGCTGGTCACGCTGATCACCGCCAGCCTGTGGGTGCTGGTGGTGGTGGCGCGCCCGTACCAGTGGTGGAAGATCGCGCTGCTCGTGGTGTCGGCGCTCGCCTACGTGGTGCTGTTCTCGATCCCCTTCGCGCAGCATTTCTTCGAGATCGACCCGTCGCACTGGCAGTGGACGGTCACCGGCCTGGTGTGCGGCGTGATCGGCGCGGCGCTCGTGGAGGTGCTGTTCTGGGTCAACCGCGCGCGCACCGGCGACCGGCGCCCGCTGTGGGGCGCGATCTCGGGCTGAGCCCGCGGCAGGGCCCGGCGGCCGCGGCGCGCGGATGCGCCGTCGGCCTGCGCCGCCGCGGCCCGCGTGCCACGCTGGAGGGTGTGACGCCGGGCACTCCGGCGCACGGGATACGGAGGTGTACCCATGGGCTTCGCGGATGCGATCAAGGGCGCGGCGGACAAGGCGCGCGGCCTGGCACGCGGTCACTCGGCGCAGGTCGACCAGGCCGTGGAGAAGGCGGGAGACGCGGTGGACGACCGGACGGGCGGCAAGTACGCCGCGCACGTCGACAAGGCCCAGGAGGCCGTCAAGAAGAACCTCGGCGAGTAGTCTTCGCCCCGAGCCGCCCCGGGCACGCCGCCCGGGGCGGCTGCGACGCGCCGAGCCACGGGAGAACCATGACCACCCTGAAAGTCACCGAGACCTTCGACCTGACCCCGCAGCAGGCCTGGGACCGCGCCTCGGACCTCCGCCGCTTCGAGCAGTGGCTGACGATCCACGACGGATGGCGCAGCGAGCTTCCCGGCGAGATCGCCCAGGGGCTGCAGCTCACCTCGGTGATCTCGGTGCGCGGCATGCGCAACCGCGTCGACTGGACGCTCGAGGAGTACCGGCCCATCGAGCGGATCGGGCTGCGCGGCGAGGGCAAGAGCGGCACGAAGGTGGCGATGACGCTGACCATCGCCCCCGCCGGCGGCGGGTCGGCGATCACCATGGACGTCGAGTTCTCGAACCCGATGGTGCGCGGGCTCATCGCGTCGGCGGTGGGGCGCTCGCTCAAGGGCGACATCACCCGGTCGATGGCGAAGCTCGCCGCGCTGCCGGACTGACC
>CAZDSL010000110.1:3369-8788 GCA_964507655.1 uncultured Mycobacteriaceae bacterium
GCGAGTCGCCCGGCGATGAGCGTGGTGGAGCGCTTGGGCACGTGCGGCACCTCCCACACCTGCGCCCCCAGCTCGGCGGCCGCGCGGCGCTTGGGCGCGGCGTGCGGGTCGCCCACCGTGAACACCAGCGCGGCCGGCTCGAGCGGGCGCAGCAGCTCGCGGTAGGCCTGCCAGTCGGCCACCGCCGGGTCGCCCGAGATGATGAAGCAGCCGTCGACGCAGCGCAGGGCGGCCAGCAGCGCGGCCCTGTCTTCGGCGGGGTTGATGGGCCGGGTCTTGCCCTTCCACGCGCGGATGCGTGCGTCGTCCTCCACCCCCACCGCGAACGGCAGCCCGCGGCGGTGCGCCTCCTGCAGCAGCCGGAGATGGCCCACGTGCAGGATGTCGAATGCGCCCGTGGCCACCACCGGGTGCGGCGGCGGCGCGGGCGTGGTCCAGGTGATCGAGAGCTGCTGTCGCGTCACACGAGCATTGTCCACCCCCGGCGACCGTGCGCGCGGCCACGCGGGGGCGGGGGTGTCGGCTAGTGTCGGATCATGGCTGGCACCAGAGTCGACCGCGACGCCGTCCTCGCCGCCCTGTTCGGGCAGTGGCGGGTGCTCGAGCAGCTGCTGCGCACGCTCGACGCCCCCGCCTGGCACTCGGCCACGGCGCTGCCCGGGTGGACGGTGCACGACATCGCCGCCCACATCATCGGCACCGAGTCGATGCTCGACGGCGCGCCCGTGCCCGGCGCCGCGGGCGAGGCCGAGGCCGAGGAGCACGTGCACAACCCGATCGGCGAGCTCAACGAGCGGTGGGTGCGGTCGATGCGCGGCGAGGATCCCGCCGTGCTGCTCGACAGGCTCACCGCCCTGCTGGCCCGGCGCCGCCGCGCGCTGGAATCCATGCCGCAGGAACGCTTCGACGCCGTCACCGACACGCCCGTGGGCCCCGAGACGTACGGCCGCTTCATGCGCATCAGGCTGTTCGACTGCTGGATGCACGAGCTCGACATCCGCGACGCGGCGGGTATCCCGGGCGAGGAGGGCGGGCCGCGCGCCGAGCTGGCCTTCACCGAGATCGCCGGGGCCGTCCCGTTTCTCGTGGGCAAGCGGGCGGCGGCGCCGGAGGGTGCGGCGGTGCGGCTGGTGCTCACCGGGCCGCTGCCGCGCGTGATCGACGTGCTGGTGGAGGGGCGCGCGCAGGCGGTGCCGGCGCTGCCCGGCCCGCCCGACGTCACCGTCACCATGCCGTCGGGCGTGTTCGTGCGGCTCGCCGGCGGGCGCGTCGGCGTCGACGAGGTGCGCGGGCGCATCACGGTCGAGGCCTCGGACGAGGGTGCGCTGGGCGTGCGCGAGGCCGCCGCGCTGGGCGAGCGCATCCCCGCCTCGCTGCGCTTCACCATCTGACGGCGCGCTGTGCAGGGGATCATGCCGCGGTTCGTATAGTGACTTCATGGCGTTGATCACGGAGGTCGAGACCACCGAGGGGCGTGTCCGCGGCCGCCGCTACCAGGATTTCCTCAGCTGGCGGGGCATCCCGTTCGCGCTGCCGCCCATGGGGCGCCTGCGCTTCCGGGCGCCCCGGCCTATGACGCCGTGGACGGGCGTGCGCGAGGCGCTCAGCTGGGGCTTCGCGCCCCCGCAGATGAAGTTCGCGACGATGATGGGGCTGGGCAAGTACCAGCCGATGAGCGAAGACTGCCTCACGCTCAACGTGCTCGCACCCGCCGAGCCCAGCGCCACGCCGCGGCCCGTCATGGTCTACATCCACGGCGGCGGCTACGTCATCGGCACCAGCGCCACCATGGTGTACCAGGGGCAGGGGCTGGTCGAGCACGGCGACATCGTCTACGTCTCGCTCAACTACCGGCTGGGCCCGCTGGGGTACCTCGACCTCACCGAGTTCGGCACGCCCGCCCGCCCCATCGACGCGAACCTGGGCCTGCGTGATCAGATCGCCGCGCTCGAGTGGGTGCACCGCAACATCGCCGCCTTCGGCGGCGACCCCGACAACGTCACCGTGTTCGGCGAGTCGGCCGGCGGCAACTCGGTGGTCTCGCTCATGGCGTCGCCGCACGCCGAGGGGCTGTTCTCGCGCGCCATCGCGCAGAGCGCCGACGCGGGCGTCTGCTACGGCCGCGAGCGCTCGCGCCGGTGGGCCCGGATCTTCCTGGACGAGCTCGGCGCCGAGGACGGTCGCGAGCTGCAGGCGCTGGAATCGGCCGGGGTGCGCCAGCTGGGGCGGGCCGGGCTGGAGTTCATGAAGCGTGCGCTGGCCGACGAGCCCGGCACGCTGGGCTACGCGCCGGTGGTGGACGGCGACGTGCTGCCGATGGCCCCCCTCGACGCGTTCGCCGAGGGCAAGACGCACCGGCTGCCGATGATCATCGGCACCAACCGCCGGGAGGCGGCGCTGTTCACCAAGTTCGGCGACGACGGCATGCCGCTCACGCCCGAGCGGGTCGACCTCATGTTCGCCAACACGCAGCCGGAGCTGCGCGACCGGGTGGTGGCCGCCTACCCGGGCTATCCCGGCAAGGACGCGCTCACGGCGCTGTGCGGCGACGCGATGTTCTGGAAGCCGTCGGTGGACTGCGCCGACGGCCAGTCGCGGATCGCGCCCACCTACAGCTACCGCTACGACTTCGCGCCGCGGCTGCTCGAGACGCTGGGCCTGGGGGCCACGCACGCCACCGAGCTCGTTCCGGTGTTCGGGCTGGGGGCCACCGCCTTCGGCAAGTCGATGACCACGCTCGGCGGCGCCCGCGCGCTGCAGGGGGTGAGCCGCCGCATGCAGGGGCACTGGTTGCGGTTCGCGCGCGAGGGCGCCCCCATGGACACCTGGCCCGCCTACGACACCGACACGCGCAAGACGATGATCTTCGATGTGCGCGACCGCATCGTCGCCGATCCGCGCCACGAGCGCCGCGAGGCGTGGGACGGCTACCGGGGCTATATGTAGCGCGGTGTGGCGCGCCCGCGGCCGGGCGCGTGCCTGGTCACGGTCCGTAGGCGCGGCCGCCGCGGGGTGGCAGGATGGGGGTGCCGGGGCCGCGTGGCCCGGCGATGCGGACGACGGCGGACGGAGCGCGATGGCTGAGGTTCCGGTGGGCGGCGGGGCGCAGGATGCGCCCACAGGCGCGGTGTGGGCGGGCGTCGACGGGTCGGAGTGCTCGCGGCGCGCGGTGCGGTGGGCGGCGCGCCATGCGCAGGCGCGCGGGCTGCCCTTGCAGCTGATCCACGTGGTCACCGTGCCGTCGGTCTTCTACACCGAGCCGATGGCGGCGCGGTTCGTCGCCGAGGAACGCGGCCGCATCGGCGAGCGGCTGCTGCGCGAGGCCGCCGAGCACGCGCGCGCCGCCGTCGACGGGGCGCCGCTGCAGGTGGGCGCGCAGTACCGCGAGGGGTCCCCGTCCGAGGTGCTCCTCGAGGCGGTGGCCGACGCGCACCTGCTGGTGCTGGGCACCCGGGGGCACGGCGAGATCACCGGGTTGTTCGTGGGCTCGGTGACGCGCGCCCTGGCCGGGCACGCGCGGTGCCCGGTGGCGGTGATCCCCTCGCTGCCCGAGGGCGTCCCCGATCCGGCCGAGCGGCCGGGCGCGCCCGTCGTGGTGGGGGTGGACGGCTCCGCGCCCGGGCTGGCGGCGCTGGACCTGGCCTACGCCGAGGCCGCGGCCCGCGGGGCGGAGCTGGTGGCCGTGCACGCGTGGAACGATGCGGGCGTGCACCCGGCGCTGCTGGGCTCGAGGGCGCAAGACCCGTACTGGGGCCGCATCCAGCGCGAGCAGGAGAGGGTGCTGCGCGGGCTCGTCGAGCAGCGGTCGGCCGCGCACCCCGAGACGTGGGTGCGCCAGGTGGTGGAGCGCGAGAACCCGGCCAAGGTGCTCGCCGAGTGGTCGGCCCAGTCGCAGCTGCTGGTGGTGGGCAGCCGCGGCCGCGGCGGCTTCGCCGGGCTCGTGCTGGGCTCCACCAGCCACGCGCTGCTGCACCGCACGCAGTGCCCGCTGATGATCGTGCGCCCGCCCTCCGGCGGCGCCGCGGGCTGAGGCGGCCCGTTCAGCGCACCCCGCGCGGGCGGTACTGGATGCTGATGCGCGGGCCGGTCACCCGCGACGACTTGGGCACGCAGTGTTCCCACGTGCGCTGGCAGCTGCCGCCCATGACGAGCAGGTCGCCGTGGCCGAGCGGGAACCGCAGCGTCCCCGCGCCCGGCCCGCGCCTGCCGGCCGCGTGCTCGTCGGTGCCGCGCCCGCCGGCCGCGCGGCGGGGGCGCAGCAGCAGCGGCCGGGTGGCCCCCAGCGAGAGGATGGCCACCATGGTGTCCTCCGTGCGGCCGCGGCCGATGTCGTCGCCGTGCCAGGCGACGCTGTCGGATCCGCCGCGGTAGAAGCACATGCCCACCGTGCGGAACGGCTCGCCGAGCTCGCCGCCGAAGTGGTCGTCGAGCCGTGCGCGCCCCTCCGCCACGAGGGGATGCGGGGCCGCCTCGCCCTCGCCGTAGAAGCGCACGAGCCGCGGCACGTCCACCACGCGCTGGTACATGGTGCGGCGCTCGGCGCGCCAGTCGACCGCGCCGGCGAGGGCGTCGAGCAGTGCGCCGGCCCCGCGCAGCCAGTTTGGGTGGTGCTCCACCCACGCGCCGCCGGCGAGGTGCAGGCGCGCGCCCGCGTGCGCGGCCGGGGCGCCGCCGCGGGGGAGCGGGCGGAATGCGGGCGCATCCCCGGCCGCATCGAACAGCGTGGGCTGGAAGGCCGTGGTCATGCCGCAAGCGTACGCCGCAATCGAACGTATGCGCTAGAGGATGTGTGTGCGGCGCGGCGTCACAGCGGCCCGCCGAGGCTCGCGTGCATCTCCCACACGATCACCTCCGCGCCCTCGCCCGCGCCCGCCGGTAGCCCCAGCCGGTGGCCGCCCCCGCCGCTCACGCGCACGGCGTCGCCCTCGGCGAGCGGCCCCGCCCCCTCCAGCTCCGCGGTGCCGCGCGCCACGAACACGTGCAGCAGCGGGGCGTCGGGCAGCGCCGCCGGGGCGGATCCGGGCAGCAGCCGCGCGACATGCATCGCGGCGTGCCGGTTGTGGATGCGGATCGCCGAGTGGTCGCGGTAGGCGTCCATGCCCGAGGCCACGGTGATCAGCCCGCCGGACGCCAGCTCGCGGCCGATCTCGAGCTGCTCGTATCCCGGGTCGAGGCCGGGCGCGTCGGGCAGCACCCACATCTGGATGAGGCGCACGGGCTCGTCGTGCTCGCCGGCGAAGCGGGCCGGGGCCGAGGCGAGCCGCCAGGAGTCGTTCTTCTCCGAGTGCAGGATGCCGGTGCCGGCGCTCATCCGCTGGGCCAGGCCCGGGTGGATCACCCCGGCGTGGCCCATCGAGTCCTGATGCACCAGCGAGCCGCGCAGCACCCAGGTGACGATCTCCATGTCGCGGTGCGGGTG
>CAZDSL010000111.1:0-8761 GCA_964507655.1 uncultured Mycobacteriaceae bacterium
CGCGCTGCGCGTGCGCGCCGCCGACGTGGCCTTGCCGGGGCCCGGCGGCGCGGCGCGGCCGCCGACGCTGCTGGTGGCCAACCTGCCGTACAACGTCGCGGTGCCGGTGCTGCTGCACCTGCTCGCCGAGGTGCCCACGCTGCGCGGCGCGCTGGTGATGGTGCAGCAGGAGGTGGCCGACCGGCTCGCCGCGGCCCCCGGGGGGCGCACCTACGGCGTGCCCAGCGTCAAGGCCGGTTACTTCGGCACGGTCGCGCGCGCCGGATCGGTGGGCAAGGCGGTGTTCTGGCCCGTGCCCAAGGTGGAGTCGGGGCTGGTGCGCATCGACCGGCACCCGCACGCCCCGTGGCCGCTCGACGACGACGCGCACCGGCGCGCGGTGTTCGCCGTCGTCGACGCCGCCTTCGCCCAGCGGCGCAAGACCCTGCGCGCCGCCCTCGCCGGCTGGGCGGGCGGCGCCGCGGAGGCGGAACGACGCCTGCGCGCCGCGGGCATAGACCCGGGCGCGCGCGGCGAGCGGCTCGGCGTGGCCGACTTCGTGCGGCTTGCGGCCGCAGCCCCGGACGGGGGCGCGTCCGCGGCGGACGGTGCGCGCGGCCGGCTCGACTAGGCTGGGGAGCCGTGCTGACAGTCGTTCACGAACCCGTGGTGGTGCAGGTGCCCGCCAAGGTCAACCTGCACCTCGGCGTCGGCGCGCTGCGCGCGGACGGCTACCACGAGCTCACCACCGTGTTCCAGGCGCTGTCGCTGCAGGACACCGTCAGCGTGGTCCCGGCGCCGCAGCTGGAGGTGCGCGTGCGCGGCGAGGGCGCCCGCTTCGTGCCCACCGACGGCCGCAACCTGGTGTGGCGCGCCGCCGAGGCGCTCGCCGCGGAGGCCGGGCGCGCGCCCAAGGCGCAGATCACGATCGACAAGGGCATCCCCGTCGCCGGCGGAATGGCCGGCGGCAGCGCCGACGCCGCGGGTGCGCTGGTGGCGCTCGACGCGATGTGGGACCTGCAGACCCCGCGCGCGCGGCTGCACGAGCTGGCCGCCGGGCTGGGCAGCGACGTCCCCTTCATCCTGCTCGGCGGCACGGCGCTGGGCACCGGCCGCGGCGAGGCGCTCACCACGGTGCTCTCGCGCAGCGGCCTGCACTGGGTGATCGCCTTCGCCAAGGGCGGCCTGCGCACGCCCGACGTGTTCGCCGAGCTCGACCGGCTGCGCGCGAAGGCGGGCGGCGGCGACGAGCCGGGCCCGCCGCGCGCGGGGTCCACCGGCCCGCTGCTGCAGGCGCTCGCGGCGGGCGACGCGGAGCGGGTGGCGGCACAGCTGGGCAACGATCTGCAGGCCGCGGCGCTGTCGCTGCGGCCCGACCTGCGCCGCACGCTGGCCGCGGGGGAGCGTGCGGGGGCGCTGCGCGGCATCGTCTCCGGCTCGGGCCCCACCTGCGCCTTCCTGTGCGCCGACGAGGACTCGGCCGTCGCGGTGAGCCTGGAGCTGGCGGGGGCCGGGGTGTGCCGCACGGTGCGCGTCGCCACCGGCCCGGCGCCCGGGGCGCGCGTGCAGGGCGACGCCGACGACGACACCGACGATCCGGAGGACCTGGCCTGATGGCGAACCGTGTACTGGTGGGGCTGGAGGCAGTCTCCAAGACGTTCGGCATCGCGCCCCTGCTCGACGGCGTCTCGGCCGGCGTGCACGAGGGCGAGCGCATCGGGGTGGTGGGCCTCAACGGCGGCGGTAAGACCACCCTGCTCGAGGTGCTCACCGGCATCGAGGAGCCGGATGCGGGGCGGGTGAGCCACGCGGGCGGGCTGCGCATGGCTGTCGTCACCCAGCGCGGCGAGCTCCCGGCGGGGGCGACGGTGGGTGAGGTGGTGTTCGGCCCACTCGGCCTGGCCGAGCACGAGTGGGCCTCGGACCGCCGCATCCGCGGGATCCTGCAGGGCATCGGTTTCGGTGCGGGCTTCGGCGGGACGGTGGCCGACGGCGCCGACCCGGCGGGCCGGCACCTGCACGCGCGCGTCGACGAACTCTCGGGCGGCGAGCGCCGCCGCGTCGCGCTCGCCGCCGCGCTGGTGCAGGATCTCGACCTGCTCGTGCTCGACGAGCCCACCAACCACCTCGACATCGAGGGCGTGCGCTGGCTCGCCCGCCACCTGCTGTCGCGGCGCAGCGCGCTCGTGGTGGTGACGCACGACCGCTGGTTCCTCGACACGGTCGCCACCCGCACCTGGGAGGTCGTGGGCGGGCACGTCGAATCGTACGAGGGCGGCTACAACGACTGGATCTTCGCCCGCGCCGAGCGCGCCCGGCAGGCCGACGCGGCGGAGGAGCGGCGCCGCAACCTGGCCCGCAAGGAGCTGGCGTGGCTGCGCCGGGGCGCGCCCGCGCGCACCTCCAAGCCGCGATACCGCGTCGAGGCGGCCGAGGCGCTGATCGCCGACGTGCCGCCGCCGCGCGACTCCATCGCGCTCACCGCGTTCGCCAAGCGGCGGCTCGGCAAGGTCGTCATCGAACTCGAGGACGTGACGCTGCGGGCGCCCGGCACGGGAGGAGAGCAGGGACGGGTGCTGGCCCGCGACCTCACCTGGCGGCTCGCGCCCGGCGAGCGGGTGGGGCTGGTGGGAGTCAACGGCTCGGGCAAGACCACGCTGTTGCGCACGCTGGGCGGCGAGTGGCCGCCCAGCGAGGGACGGCGGATCGTGGGCGCGACGGTGCGGCTGGGGTGGCTGCGCCAGGAGCTCGACGACCTGCCCACCGGCATGCGGGTGCTCGAGGCGGTGGAGGACGTGGCGCGCGTGGTGCAGCTGGGCGACAGGGAGCTCACCGCGTCGCAGCTGGCCGAGCGGCTGGGCTTCTCGCCCGCACGCCAGCGCACACCGGTGCGCGACCTCTCCGGCGGCGAGCGGCGCCGGCTGCAGCTCACGCGCGTGCTCATGGGCGAGCCCAACGTGCTGCTGCTCGACGAGCCCACCAACGACCTCGACATCGACACGCTCCAGCAGCTCGAGGACCTGCTCGACTCGTGGCCGGGGACGATGGTGGTGATCAGCCACGACCGCTACCTCATCGAGCGGCTCTGCGATTCGGTGTGGGCGTTGTTCGGCGACGGCGCGCTGACCAACCTGCCGCGCGGCGTCGAGCAGTACCTGGAGCGCCGCGAGGAGCTCGCGGCGCGGGCCGACGCGGCGGGCGCGCCGGGGACTGCGGCGGCGGGAACGGCCGCGCGCGGGGCCGACGATGCCGCGGCGCGCGGCGAGGCGGCCGGTCCCGAGGGGCAGGCGGGGCCGTCGGCCGCGGAGCACCGGGCGATGACCAAGGAGATGGGCCGGCTCGAGCGCACGGTGGCGCGGCTCGAGGAGCGCATCGCCGGGCTGCACGACGACCTGGCGGGCGCGGCCACCGATCCGGATCGCCTGGCGCGGTTGAACTCCGAGCTGATCGACGCGACGGCTGAAAGGGATTCGGCCGAGGAGCGCTGGATGGAGCTGGCGGCGAGGATAGGGTGAATCCGGGCGGCGGGGGAGTGTGCCGCGTCACGTGACGGCGTACCCCGCGGCGCCATCACACCCGCGCCGCGCCTAGGGTGCGGATACGACCATCTGAGGGGAGCCGCGTTGACTTCATTCGTTGAGAGCACCGTCGAGGGCGGGGTCGGCCAGATCCTGCTGAACCGGCCGAAGGCCCTGAACGCCCTGGACACCCCGATGATCCGCGACCTCTACGAGGTGCTGGTGCGGTGGCAGGACGACGACGCCGTGCACACCGTGATGGTGCGCAGCGCGTCGGACAAGGCCTTCTGCGCCGGCGGCGACATCCGCTCGGTGCGCGAGGCGGTGCTCGACTCCAACGACGGCGCGGTCTACGGGTTCTTCTCGGAGGAGTACCGGCTCAACCAGCTCGTCGCCGACTACCCCAAGCCCTACGTGTCGCTCATCGACGGCGTGAACATGGGCGGCGGCCTGGGCATCTCGGTGCACGGCGCGGTGCGGGTGGTCACCGAGCGCGCGGTGTTCGCCATGCCCGAGACGGCCATCGGCTTCATCCCCGACGTGGGCGCCAGCTGGTTCCTGCCGCGCATCGCGGGGCGGGCCGGGCTGTACATGGCGCTCACCGGGGCGCGCATGGGGGCGGGCGACGCGCTGGAGCTGGGGCTTGCCACGCACTTCGTGCCGTCCGGCCGGCTCGGCGCCCTCGCCGACGCGATCGTGGCCGACGGCCTCGACGCCGCCCTCGCCTCCGCGGCGGACGGCACGCCGCCGGAGTCCGCGATCGCCGCCATCCGCGGCGCCGTGGACGAGGCCTTCGCCGCCGAGGGCGACCCGGCCGCCATCGCCGAGGCGCTCTCCCGCGGCGACGAGCCGTGGCGCGTGGCCGCACGCGAGGCGTTCGCCGCCGCGTCGCCCTGGTCGCTGTCGGTCAGCGCCGAGCTGTACCGGCGCGGCGGCGATTCGGCGACGCTGGCCGAGTGCCTCGGCCGCGAGCTGCGGGCCGCGGTGAAGATGGCGCACTGCCCCGACTTCGCCGAGGGCGTGCGCGCCGTGCTCGTCGACAAGGACCGCAGCCCCTCGTGGAACCCGGCGACGCTGGCCGAGGTGTCGGCCGAGGCCGTCGCCGACGTCTTCGACTCGCCGATCTAGCCGGGGCGCGGCCGCGCGGCGGCCGCGTCAGGCGAACCCCAGGCAGGCGCAGTCCGGGCCGATCTCGGTGCACCGGATCACCAGCACGTGCCGCTCCGCATCGTGCACGACGCAGGTCAGGTCGGTGCACTCCACCGAACCGTCGCTGTGCAGCACCAGGGTGCCGTGGCAGTGGTCGAGCCCGGCCGCGCAGTCGGGGCACCGGGCGGCCATCACGCGGAGGCCTTCCGCGCGCCTGCCTTCTCGGCAGTGCTTTTCTGGGCGGGAGATTTCCTGGCGGCAGATTTCTTGGCGGGGGTTTTCTTCGCGGCGGTCTTCTTGGCCGTGCTTTCCTTCGCGGCGGTCTTCTTCGTCGCCGCAGCGGTCCCGGACTTCGCCGACCCGGACTTCCCGCCCGCGGACTTCTTCGTCGCCGTCGTCGTGGAAGCAGCCTTCTTCGGTGCGCTCTTCTTCGCGGTCTTCTTCGCGGGTGCGGCCTCCCCGTCGCCCCCGCGGGACCCCGCCTGCTCGACGCTCGCGCTCAGGGCGCGCAGCAGATCGGACACGTCGCCCTCGTCGGCCTCGCGGGCCGCGCCGTCGGACTCCGCGGGGGTGACGGTGTCGTGCCCCTGGATCTTGGCGTCCACCAGGCGCTCCACCGCCTCACGGTATCCGTCGTGGAACTCGCCGGGATCGAAGACGTCCTCGGACATGCTGTCGATCAGCGAGTGGGCCATGTCCATCTCCTTGGCCCGCACCGAGGGGGTGTCCTCGTGCAGGAAGGGGAAGTCGGGGGAGCGCACCTCGTCCGCCCACAGGAGCGTGTTGAGCACGATGACGTCGGAGACGACGCGCAGCACGGCCAGGGCCTCGCGCCCGCGCAGCGCCACCCGGGCGATGGCCACCCGGCCCGACTTGTGCAGGGCGTCGCGCAGCAGAAGATACGGCTTGACCGCCGACTTCTGCGGCTCGAGATAGTAGGTCTTGTCGAAGTACACCGGGTCGATGGACTCCAGCGGCACGAACTCCACCACCTCCGCCGTCTTCGACGAGGGCGTCGCGGCCTGCTCGAGATCGTCGGCGGTGAGCACCACCATCTCGCCGCCGTCCGTCTCGTAGCCCTTGGCGATCTCCTCGTACGGCACCTCCTCGCCGTCCACCGAGCAGACGCGCCGGTACCGGATGCGGCCGCCGTCCTCGGCGTGCACCTGGCGCAGGCGCACCCCACCGCTCTCGGTGGCCGAATACATGCGCACCCCGATGCTGACGAGGCCGAAGGCCACCTGGCCGTTCCAGATCGATCGCATGGGCGTCACCCCTTCTCCCGCCGGACCTCGTCCGGCGACTTGTCGGGCCGCAGGCCGCGCCACGAGGGATGCCGGAACCGGCCCGCCTCGGTGCGCCCCGCGTGGCGGACCTCGGCGACCAGCGACGGCCGCACCCACTGGGGATCGGCGGCGTCGGCGCGGGGCACCTCGTCGGCGAGCGGGCTGGTCTTGCGGCGGATCCGGTGCAGCCGCCGGGCGAGGGACTCCAGGTCGGACTCGGCGAACCCGGTGCCCACCTTGCCCGCATACCGCAGGCCGTCGCCGTCGTGCTCACCGAGGATCAGCGCGCCGAACGTGGCGGCGCGCGCCCCGTTGCCCCGGGTGTATCCGCAGATCACCGCCTCGTCCGCGCTCATGTTCTTCTGCTTGATCCACGTGTGCGTGCGGCGGCCCGGGTGATAGCGCGAGTCGAGCCGCTTCGCGATCACCCCCTCGAGCCCGCGTTCGCGGCTGCTCCGCAGAGCGGTGCGGGCATCGCCGCCGAGCGTGTCGGGCACCTCGGCGGAGCGCAGCAGCGGCGCCAGCGCCTCGAGCACGCGGCGGCGGTCGCGGTACGGGGTGCGCAGAAGCGAACGGCCGTCGAGGTGCAGCACATCGAACACGTACAGGCGCAGGTCGGTCCGGTCGGTGCGGTGCTGCAGCGCGGCGAAGTCGGGGACGCCGCCGGTGAGCGCCACCAGCTCGGCGTCGAGCACCACCTCGTGCCCGGCCAGTTCGCCGGCGAGGCCGGCGAACCCCGGAAGCTCGGCGGTGATCTCGCGGCCGCCGCGGCTGCGCAGGCGCAGCGTGCCGTCGCGCACCTCGATCAGCGTCCGGTGGCCGTCCCACTTGCCCTCGAACGCCCAGCGCGCGGAGTCGAACCCGGTGATGTCGCCGGGCGTGGCGAGCATGGGTTCGATCCCGGCCGGGAAGCGCGCGCCGCCGGGCTCCGGGCCGGCGCCGGGCTGGTCCTTGACGCGGTGCATCAGCCACCGGCGACCGTCGCGCTCGGCGCCGCGCCGGCCGGACCCGGTGCGGATGAGGGCGTAGCGGCCGCACGCGCGCGAGCCGTGCAGGTCGACGACGATCTCGTCGTCCTCCCAGGTGACGGCGTCGTAGTCGCCCGAATCCCAGATGTCGACGTGCCCGGCGCCGTACTCGCCGCGCGGGATGTCCCCGGAGAAGCCGGCGTACTCGAGGGGATGGTCCTCCGTGTGCACCGCGAGGCGGTCGTGGGCCGGGTCGGTGGGCAGGTTCTTCGGCACAGCCCAGGAGACGAGCACCCCGTCGCGCTCGAGGCGGAAGTCCCAGTGCAGGGTGCTGGCGTGGTGCTCCTGGATGACGAAGCGGCGGCCGGGACCGTCCGCGCCGGCGCCCCGGCGGGTGCCGCGGGGGACGGGCTCGGGCGTGCGGTCGGGGTCGCGCCGGCGCCGGTATTCGGCGAGCCGATCTGGGCCGGACCTCCCGCCGCCCGTCGGCTCGAGGCCGGCGAGCAGGTCGCCGTGCCGCGCCACGCGCTCGAGCACCTCGTCGTACCGGAGCTGGCGCAGGTCCGGGTCGTCCAGCTCGTCCCACGTGCGCGGCGCGGCGACGGTGGGCCGGTCGCGTCCACGCAGCGAATAGGGGGCGACGGTGGTCTTGGCGCCGGTATTCTGGCTCCAGTCGATGAACACGCGGCCGGAGCGCTCCGACTTGCGCATCGCGGCGGTCACCGTGCGGGGATGCCGGGCGGCGAGGGCGTCGGCCACCGCGTGGGCGGTGCGGGACGCCTCCTCGGACGCGATCCACTTGCCGAGCAGGACGTACACGTGGATGCCCTTGCTGCCCGACGTGACGGGGAAGCACTCGAGGCCGCCGTCGGAGACGACCTCGCGCAGCAGACGGGCCACCTCGGCGCAGCCGGTGATCCCGGCGCCCGGGCCCGGATCGAGGTCGAAGACGATGCGGCGCGTCCGGAAGGCCGACGGCGGGCGCGGCGACGCGGCCTCGGGATCGACGGGATGATCGCGGCGCCACTGCGGCACGTGCAGCTCGAGCGCCGACTGCTGGCCGAACCATGCGAGCGCCGCCTCGGAGTCGGCCAGCGGGTAGACGGAGCGGTGGTCGCGGTGCTGCAGCGTCATGCGGGGCAGCCACTCGGGCGCCCACCGGGGCAGCCGGCGCTCGAAGAACGACTCGCCGCCGACGCCGTCGGGCCAGCGCTTGCGGGTGACCGGGCGCTCGGCGCAGTGCGGCAGCAGCACGGGCGCGATGGCGCGGTAGTAGTCCACCACCTGCTGCTTGGTGACCGCGGGCGAATCCTCCCCGGCGGGGTACAGCACCCTGTCGGGGTGGGTGAGAGTCACACGATGGCCGTCCACGCTGACCATGCGCGAAGACTACCCGGTTCCGGCGCCGTCACACCCGGTGTTCGCGGCGGGGCAGTCGCCGGGGGCTGAGTTTCAGTCGCTTGCAGCGACGAGAGGCCGCAGCGTCAGCTCCGGGTTCTCCTTCTCGATGTACTGCAACCGCCACTTGTCGCTGAACAGCGCCAGCACCACCCCGTCGGAGCGGGTGAACACCTCGGCGCCGCGCTGCCGGTCGATGCCCTGGGCCGAGGCGGCATCCGTCTCGCGGGCCACGGTGTACGGCAGGTTGTTCAAGACCGTCTCCACCCCGAACTCCGCCTGCATGCGGGCGGTGACCACCTCGAACTGCATCGGGCCGACGGCGGCGAGCACCGGCGAGGCGTCGCCGCGGGCGTCGTTGCGCAGCACCTGCACCACGCCCTCGCTGTCGAGCTGGTCGATGGCGCGGCGGAACTGCTTGTACTTGCCGGCGCTGCGGGCGCTGAGCATCGCGAAGTGCTCG
>CAZDSL010000112.1:0-8757 GCA_964507655.1 uncultured Mycobacteriaceae bacterium
GGGCCGCGGCGTGCGCGCCCTGCGCGCGCTCAGCGGTGCCTTCGCCGCCGGGCTCGTGCTGCTGGCCGCCGGCATCGTGGTGGTGTCGATCCTCGGGGGGCGCCGCGGCATCCCCGGCCCCGGCACGGAGGCGCTGACGGTGCACCTGGTGGCCGCGGCCGCGGGTCTGGTGCTGCAGCGGATCGCCGACCGCCGCGCGGGCGCGGTGGCGGCGCTGTGCTCTGTGGGCGTGCTGTGCGTGGCGGGGGCGGTGCTGTGGACGCAGTGGTGGGGGTGAGCGGCCGGGGGCGCCCCTTGTAGTGTTGTGCGCGTAACAGGCCCGTGCCGGCCGGGCGATGCCGGCCCACAGCGACCCCGCAGGAGCACCCACGTGTCCACCGATTTCGACGCCTCCACCCAGCAGCAGGCCCTCGCGCCGCTCTCGCGGGAGGAGATCTTCGCCGAGCACGTCGGCGGCAAGCTCACTGTGCAGACCACCACGCCGCTCGCCACGCAGCGCGATCTCTCCATCGCCTACACCCCCGGGGTGGCGCAGGTCAGCCGGGCCATCGCCGAGGAGGACGGGCTGGCCCGCCGCTACACGTGGACCGAGCGGCTGGTCGCGGTGGTCTCGGACGGCACCGCCGTGCTGGGCCTGGGCGACATCGGCCCCCGCGCGTCGCTGCCGGTGATGGAGGGCAAGGCGGCGCTGTTCAAGGAGTTCGGCGGGCTCGACGCCATCCCCATCGTGCTCGACACGCAGGATCCCGACGAGATCGTCGAGACCCTCGTGCGCATGCGCATGAGCTTCGGTGCGGTCAACCTGGAGGACATCTCGGCCCCGCGCTGCTTCGAGATCGAGCGCCGGGTGATCGAGGCGCTCGACTGCCCCGTCATGCACGACGATCAGCACGGCACCGCCATCGTCGTTCTCGCGGCGCTCACGGCGGCGGCGCGGGCGCTGCAGCGCGACCTGGCCGGTCTGCGCGTGGTGATCTCCGGTGCCGGCGCCGCCGGCGTGGCGTGCGCGAACATCCTGCTCGCCGTGGGGGTCCGCGACCTGGTCGTGCTCGATTCGCGCGGGATCATCGAGCAGGGCCGCAGCGACCTGGGCGAGATCAAGCGCGACCTCGCCGCGCGCACCAACCCGGCCGGCCGCACGGGCGGCCCGGCCGAGGCGCTGGCCGGCGCCGACGTGTACCTCGGCGTGTCCACGGGCACGCTGCCCGAGGAGATCGTGGCCACGATGGCCCCGCAGTCGATCATCTTCGCGCTGTCCAACCCCGACCCGGAGGTGCACCCGGAGGTGGCGGCCAAGTACGCCGCCGTCGTGGCCACCGGGCGCAGCGACTTCCCC
The DNA here is from genome assembly GCA_964507655.1 of uncultured Mycobacteriaceae bacterium. Lineage (GTDB taxonomy): Bacteria > Actinomycetota > Actinomycetes > Mycobacteriales > Mycobacteriaceae > Tomitella. The sequence continues at coordinate 1,337 of CAZDSL010000112.1, forward strand.
AACCAGATCAACAACGTGCTCGCCTTCCCCGGCGTGTTCCGCGGCGCGCTCGACGCCGGCGCCACCGCGATCACCGAGAACATGAAGGTCGCCGCGGCCCACGCGCTGGTCGACCTCGTCGGCGACGACCTCTCGCCCGCGTGCATCGTCCCCTCGCCGCTCGACCCGCGCGTCGGCCCGGCGGTGGCGCAGGCGGTGGCCCGGGCCGCCGTCGCCGACGGCGTCGCCACCCGCCCGGTCCCCGCGACGGCCGGGGGCGACGAGGGGTGAGTCTGCGCAGGTCCGCGGCCGCCGCCTGCGCGGCGCTCGCGCTCGCCGGGGGTGTCGCCGGGTGCCGGTCCACCAGCGACCTCGAGCAGCAGTACACGTCCACGGGCATCGTCGTGGGCTCGGGCACCTCCACCGACAGCCGCATCGTCGCGGCCATCTACGCCAGGGCGCTGCGCGGCACCGGCGCGCAGGTGTCCACCGACCTCGGTGTGGGCGATCGGATCGACTACGTGCGTGCGCTCGAGTCGGGGCGCATCAGCGTGGTGCCCGACGACACCGCCTCGCTGCTCGCCTTCTTCCAGCGCACGCAGGCGGAGGCCACCCCCACGGCGGGGGCGCAGCCGGGCGGCGACACGGCCGCCACCTCGCCCGACGCCGGCGCGGTGAGCGAGCTGGAGAAGGCGCTGAGCAAGGCGCTGCCGGCGTATCTGCGGGTGTCGGATGCGGCGCTGGCGTCGCGGGGGCAGGCCGTCGTGGTGGACGCCGCCACGGCGCGGAGCCTGGGCCTGCACACGTTGTCCGATCTCGCGCCGCACTGCGCCGGCATGGACGCGAGCCTCGTGGCGGGCCTGGTCTCGGACGCCCAGGTGCGCGGGGCGCTCGCCGACGCCTACCACTGCACCTTCGCGCGCGTCGAGGCCGCCTCCACGCCGGCCGATTCCGCGCGGGCCGTCTCGTCCGGCGCCGTCGATGCGGGCGGGGTGACCACGTTGTCGCCCGCCGCGTCGGAGGCGGCGTTCACGGTGCTCGACGACGATCTCGACGCCCTGCCCTCCGGCGACATCGTGCCGCTCTACCGCACGGGAAGCCTGGGCGACGATCAGGTGCGGGCGCTCGACCGCGTCGCCGGCGAGCTCACCACCGACGACCTGGCGCACATGGTGCGCCAGGTCGATGTGGACGGGCGCAGCGTCGACGACGTGGTGGGCGAGTGGCAGGCCCAGCACGGCGTGTGAGCCTGCGCCGGGCGGGTTATCCCAGGCGGGTGCGCAGGAACGCCGTCGCCTCGTCGGCGGCGGCCGCGGCCTCGCGCACGAGGCCCGCCTGCAGCTGGGCCACGTGCCACAGCCCGGGCGAGACGGTGAGGTGCACGTCCACGCCCGCCTCCCGCAGGGCCCCGGCGTAGGCGACGGCCTGCGGGCGCAGCATCTCGCCCTCGCCCACCTGCACGTACGTGGGCGGGAATCCCCGCGGGTCGGCGTGCGCGGGGGCGAAGTCGGGATCGTCGGCGGCCAAGCCGCCGCGGTAGGCGGCGCACACCGACGAGACCCACCCGCGGTGCAGCACCGCGTCGTCGTGCAGCAGTGCCGGGTCGGCCGCGGGGTCCACGGCCGGCGCGATGAGCACGAGGGCTGCCGGTGGGGCGCCGCGGGCGTCGAGGATCCGGCGCGTCGCCGCCGCCGCGATGCCGCCGCCGGCGGAATCGCCGGCGATGGCCACCGCCCTGGGGCCGTGGCCGCGGACGTCCACCAGCTCCGCGTAGGCGGCCACGGCGTCGTCCACGGCGGCCGGGCACGGGTGCTCGGGCGCCAGGCGGTAGTCGAGCGAGTAGACGACGGCGCCGGTGTCGCGGGCGATGCGAGCGGTCAGCGGGCGGTGCGTGCGCGGCGACCCGGTGACGAAGCCGCCGCCGTGCAGGTAGAGCACCGCGGGCCCCCCGCCGTCCGGCGCCGCGCCGCCCGCGGCGGTGAAGACCTCGGCCGGCCGCCCGCCGAGCACGGTGCGCGAGCGGCGGACGCCGCGCGGCACGGGCTGGAGCACCGACGCGAGATCGAGCAGCCGGCGCTGCGCGGGCACGGGCATCCGGTGGTGGAGCACGCCGGCGTACAGCGGGCGCAGGGCCGACTCGACCAGGCGCGGGGGCAGGGCCGTGCGGCGGCGGGTCACCGCCGCAGCCCCCGGTGGCCGCGCCGCATCAGGCGGCCGCCCCGGGCTTGGGCATGATCCACCCGGTGACGGTGGAGACCACGCGCTGGTAGCCCGACCCGGTGAGGCGCACGAACAGGTCGAGGGCGCGCGCGTCGAGGCCGATGAGCACCCGGCCGCGGTCGGCGGCGACGCCCTTGAGGATGCGGCGGGCGGCGGCGTCGGCGCTGGTGTGGGCCAGGTAGCGGTCGAAGAACTGCGCCAGATCGCGCTGCTGGTAGCCGTCGGCGGTGGTGCTGTTGCGGGCGATCGCGGTCTTGATGCCGCCGGGGTGCACGCAGGTGACCCGCACCGGGCGGCCGGCGGCGAGCATCTCCTGGCGCAGCGACTCGGTGAATCCGCGCACCGCGAACTTGGCCGCGTTGTAGGCGCTCTGCCCGGGGATGGCGACGAGGCCGAACAGGCTCGAGGTGTTGACGATGTGCCCGTCGCCCGAGTCGATGAGGTACGGCAGGAACGCCTTGGTGCCGTTGACGACGCCCCAGAAGTCGACGTCCATGACGCGCTCGATGTCCTTGAACTCGGCGATCTCCACCTCGCCGGTGAACGCGATGCCCGCGTTGTTGAACACGAGGTTGACGGCGCCGAAACGCTCCTGCACCGCCGCCGCGTAGTCGATCACGGCCTCACGCTGGGTGACGTCGAGCGGCGCCGAGTGCACCTCGGCGCCGAGGAGCTCGAGCTGGCGCACCGTCTCGGCGAGACCGAGCGAGTCCATGTCGGAGACGGCGACGCGTGCGCCGCCCTGCGCGAGCTGCAGCGCGAGCGCCCGGCCGATGCCGGATCCCGCGCCCGTGACCACTGCGACCTTGCCTGCGATTTCGGTCATCGTGCGGAGCCCTCCAGGGTGTGTGCGGCGGCGCCCTCGGCCGAGGTGCGCCGGGTGGTGATGTGGTACGCGTCGAGGTCGAAGCTCTTCGTCCTGCGGCGGAAGTCGAACGTGAAGCCGGGCCACAGCGTGGTGTTGTTGCCGTGGCTGTCGAGGTACCAGCTCGCGCAGCCGCCGGTCATCCACACGGAGGTGCCCAGCCGCTGCTGCAGGTCGCGGTTGTACGCCTCCTGCACGTCGCCGCGGACCTCGACGGTGGACAGGCCGCGGCGTTCCATGGTGCGGACGGCGTCCACGACGTAGCTGATCTGGGACTCGATCATGTACACCATCGAGCTGTGCCCCAGGCCGGTGTTGGGGCCGACCATGAAGAACATGTTGGGGAAGTCGGAGACGGCGGTGCCCTTGTAGGCCTGCATGCCGCCGCGCTCCCACGTCTCGGCCAGGGTGGCGCCGGAGCGGCCGCGGATGACCTCGAAGGTGGGCGAGTCGGTGACGTGGAAGCCGGTGGCGACGATGAGCGCGTCGATGGGCCGCTCGGTGCCGTCCTCGGTGACGATCGAGTGGGCGCGGACCTCCCGGATGCGGTCGGTGACCACGTCGACGTCCGGGCGGTCGAGCGCGGGGTAGTAGTCGTTGGAGATGAGCATGCGCTTGCAGCCGATCCGGAAGTCGGGCGTCACCGCGCGGCGCAGCGCCTTGTCCTTGATGCCGCGGCGCAGGTGCAGCCGCGCGGCGAGCTGCAGCGGGGCCATCAGCGCCGGGACGCGGGTCAGGCCCACCACCTGGGTCTCGCGCATGGCGTACACCCCCGCGCGGGCGAGCCGCTGGAAGCCGGGCACCGTGCGGAAGGCGGCGTGCTCGGCCGCGGTGTAGCGGCGGTCGGCGCGCGGCATCACCCAGGGGGCGGTGCGCTGGTAGACGTCCAGGTGCGCGACGCTCCCGGCGATGGCGGGCACGATCTGGATGGCCGACGCCCCGGTGCCGATGATGGCCACCCGCTTGCCGGTGAGGTCGGCCCCGTGGTTCCAGCGCGAGGAGTGGAACAGCTCGCCCTCGAAGCCGGAGATGCCCTTGATGTCGGGCAGCGCGGGCTCGCACAGCGCGCCCACGGCGGGCACGACGACGTCGGCGGTGTAGGTGCCCTCGGTGGTCTCGATCCGCCACACGGAGGCGGACTCGTCCCAGTCGGCGGAGCGCACCTCGACGCCGAAGCGGTGCCGGTCGAGCACGCCCGACCGCTCGGCGACGCCGCGGATGTACCGCTGGATCTCGCCCTGGCGGGAGAACGAGCGCGACCAGTCGGGGTTGAGCGCGAACGAGTACGAGTACAGCTGCGAGGGCACGTCGCAGGCGGCGCCCGGGTAGGTGTTGTCGCGCCACGTGCCGCCCACCTCGGAGCCGCGCTCGATGACGACGAAATCGTGCAGGCCGGCCTCGTCGAGCTTGATCGCCGTGCCGAGGCCCGCGAATCCGCTGCCGATGATGAGCGTGCGCACGTGCCGCGGACCGGTGACGGCGCGCGGGCCTGGCTGGGTCGCTGTGGTCATGGGTCGAATGTAATTCGCTATTGAACGTGAGTCAATAGAAGGGTGCGGACGGGCGGCGGCGCGTCAGTAGGATCGGCGGGGTGGAAGAGAAGCGCACCAGGCTCAGCCCCGAGGCCCGCCGCGGCCAGCTCATCGCCCTGGGGGTCCGGATGCTCAGCGGCCGCTCGATCGACGCGGTCTCGGTGGAGGAGCTGGCCGAGCAGGCGGGCGTGTCGCGCGGGCTGATCTTCCACTACTTCGGGTCCAAGCAGGGCTATCTGCTGGCGGTGGTGCGGCATCTGAGCGAGGAGATGATCGCCTTCACCGATCCGGATCCCGCCCTGCCGCCGCTCGAGCAGCTGCGCGCGTCGCTCGCCGCGTACCTCGACTACGTCACCGACAACCGCGACGGGTACGTCTCGCTGCTGCGCGGCAGCACCAGCAACGACCCGCAGATGCGCGAGGTCTTCGAGTACACCCGCACGGTCCTCACCCGGCGCGTGCTCGAGCGGGTGCCGCTGATCGGCATCGAGATCACCCCGCGCGTGGAACTGGCGGCACGCGGATGGGTGGCGTTGGTCGAAGAGACGGTGATCAGCTGGCTGCGCGAGCCGCGCATGTCGCGCGAGGAGCTGCTCGAGCTGCTGAACTGGGCGCTGCCGGCGGTGGCGCTGCGCCCCGAGCAGGCGATGGCGCTGCTCGCGGCGGGAGGCTGAGGCACCCGGAGCGCCGCACGGCCGAGGGCCCCCGCCGGATGGCGGGGGCCCTCAGCACGGTCTGCGGCGCGGGGCCGCGCCGTCTCAGCCGAACGCGGCCTCGATGACCTCGTGCTGCTCCACGGCGTGCACCTTGCTCGAGCCCGACGACGGCGCCGACATCGGCCGGCGCGACACGCGGGTGAGGTCGCCGAGCAGGTCGGGCAGCAGCTCGGGCAGGGCCAGGCCGATCGTGGGCCAGGCGCCCTGGTTGCCCGGCTCCTCCTGCACCCACCGGATGTCCCGGGCGTTGGGGTACGCCTCGAGCGCCTCGCGGATGCGGCGGCGCGGCAGCGGGTAGAGCTGCTCGAGCCGCACGATGGCGGTGTCGGTGATGTTCTCCTTGTCGCGCTTGGCCGCGAGCTCGTAGTAGAGCTTGCCGCTGACCATGAGGACCTTGGTGACCGCGCTCCGGTCGCCGCCGCCGTTCGCGAAGTGCGGATCCTGCAGCACCGAGCGGAACTTGTTCTCGGTGAAGTCCTCGACCGGGCTCACCGCCGCCTTGTTGCGCAGCATCGACTTGGGCGTGAACACCACCAGCGGGCGGTGGATGCCGTCGTACGCGTGCCGGCGCAGCAGGTGGAAGTAGTTGGCCGGGGTGGACGGCACGGCGACCGTCATGGAGCCCTCGGCGCACAGCTGCAGGAACCGCTCGATGCGGCCGGAGGTGTGGTCGGGGCCCTGGCCCTCCTGCCCGTGCGGCAGCAGCATGATGAGGTTCGAGCGCTGCCCCCACTTGGCCTCGCCCGACGAGATGAACTCGTCGATGATCGACTGGGCGCCGTTGACGAAGTCGCCGAACTGCGCCTCCCACAGCACGAGCGCGTCGGGGTTGCCCACCGAGTAGCCGTACTCGAAGCCGAGGCCCGCGAACTCGGTGAGCGCCGAGTCGTACACCAGGAACTTGCCGGGCCGGTCGCCGCCGAGGTTCGACAGCGGGGTGTACTCCTCCTCCGTCTGCCGGTCGATGATCACCGAGTGGCGCTGGCTGAAGGTGCCGCGGCGCGAGTCCTGGCCGGCCAGGCGCACCAGGCGGCCCTCGTACACCAGCGAACCGAAGGCCAGCAGCTCGGCGAAGGCCCAGTCGATGCCGCCCTCGCGCGACATCTTGCGGCGCCGCTCCAGCACGGGCTTGACGCGCGGGTGCGCGGTGAACGCCTCGGGCAGTTCCACGTGGGCGTCGCCGATGCGCTGCACCAGCGACGGCTCGATGGCGGTGACCAGGCTGGTGCGCAGCGTCTGGTCCTCCTCCACGGAGGGGCTGGGCTCGGGGGTGTACTTCTCGAGCTCGCGCACCTCGTTGAAGACGCGCTCGAGCTGGCCCTGGTAGTCGCGCAGGGCGGCCTCGGCCTCGTCCATGGAGATGTCGCCGCGGCCGATGAGGGCCTCGGTGTAGCTCTTGCGGACGCTGCGCTTGCTGTCGATGACGTCGTACATCTGCGGCTGGGTCATCGACGGGTCGTCGCCCTCGTTGTGGCCGCGGCGGCGGTAGCAGATCATGTCGATGACGACGTCCTTGCCGAACCGCTGGCGGAAGTCCACCGCGAGCTTGGCCACGTGGACGCAGGCCTCCGGGTCGTCGCCGTTGACGTGGAAGATCGGCGCGCCGATCATCTTGGCGACGTCGGTGCAGTACTCGGAGGAACGCGAGTACTCGGGCGCGGTGGTGAAGCCCACCTGGTTGTTCACCACCACGTGCACGGTGCCGCCGGTGCGGTAGCCGCGCAGCTGCGCCAGGTTGAGCGTCTCGGCCACCACGCCCTGGCCGGCGAAGGCCGCGTCGCCGTGCAGCAGCATCGGCAGCACGGTGAAGCCGTCCTGGCCCTTGTCGAGCAGGTCCTGCTTGGCGCGCACGAGGCCCTCGAGCACCGGGTTGACGGCCTCGAGGTGCGAGGGGTTGGCGGTGAGCGACACGGTGATGTCGTTGTCGCCGAACATCTGGATGTACGTGCCCGACGAGCCGAGGTGGTACTTCACGTCGCCCGAGCCATGCGAGGCCTTGGGGTTCATGTTGCCCTCGAACTCGGTGAAGATCTGGCTGTAGGGCTTGCCGACGATGTTGGCGAGCACGTTGAGCCGGCCGCGGTGCGGCATGCCGATGACGACCTCGTC
>CAZDSL010000113.1:0-8679 GCA_964507655.1 uncultured Mycobacteriaceae bacterium
ACAGCGCCGCGGCCATCCGCAGGTCGAACACCTGCACCGTCTGCAGGTAGATCTCCGTCTCGAGCGTGCGGTACTTGGTGCCGCCCAGCACCAGCACGACGCCGAAGCTGGTGGCGCAGAACAGGAACACCACGGCGGCCGCCGAGGCGATGGCGGGCGCCAGCGCGGGCAGCGTCACCGTGGCGAAGACGCGGGCCGGCCCGGCGCCCAGCGTGCGGGCGGCCTGCGCGGCACGCGGATCCAGGCGACCCCACACCCCGCCCACGGTGCGCGCCACCACGGCGATGTTGAAGAACGCGTGGGCCAGGATGATCGCCCACACGGTGCCGTCCAGACCGGTGAAGCCCAGCAGATGCCCCCGCCCCAGCAGCATCCGGAAGGCCACGCCCACCACCACCGTGGGCAGCACGAACGGCACCGTCACCAGCACCCGCACCACCCCGATGCCGGGCATCCGCACGCGCGCGAGCAGCCACGCCACCGGAAGACCCAGCACGAGCGTGAGCGCGGTGGACGCGGCGGCCTGGCCGAGCGTGAACCCCACCAGCCGGCCCACCTCGGGCGTCCACCACAGGCGCGCCACCGCGGCCGGGTCGAAGCGGCCCTGCCCGTCGACCAGGCCGCGGTGCACGATCGCGGCCACGGGCCAGGCGAAGAACAGCGCCGTGAACCCCACCGGCAGCGCGCCCAGCAGCAGCGGCCACGACACCCTCCGCCGCCGCGGCGCCGCCGGCCGCCGCCCCGCACGCGGACCGGGCCGGGATGCGGGCGGCGCGGCGGTCGTGGCGGGCCCCGTCACCCCAGCACGATGGACCGCCACTGGCGGATCCACTCGTCACGGTGCGCGCCGATGCGCGCGGGGTCCATCGTCAGCGGGTGCGCGGGCTGCGCCGCGTACTCGGCGAACTCCGGCGGCAGCGGGGTGCCGCGCTGCACCGGGAAGACGTACATCTGCCCGGGCAGGTCGGCCTGCACGGCGGGCGAGAGGAGGAAGTCGACCAGCTGCCGCGCCGCCTCCGGGTGGTCGGTGCCGTGCAGCACGCCCGCGTACTCCACCTGGCGGAAGCAGCTGTCGTCGACGGCGCGGGTGGGCGGGGCCGAGCCGTCGGCACCGACCTCGGCGGGCGGCGACGACGCGTACGACACGACGACGGGCCGCGGGCCGTGGCCGCTGGAACCCGAGAACTCGACACTGTAGGCCTGCGTCCACCCGTCGACCACCTCGACGCCGTTGTCCTTGAGGCGCTGCCAGTAGTCGTGCCAGCCGGCCGGGTCGGCGCCGCCGTCGGGCTGCGCCGCGATGGTGGCGAGCAGGAACGCCAGGCCCGGCGACGAGGTGGCCGGGTTCTCCACCACGGTGAGATCGCGGTAGCGCGGGTCGGTGAGGTCGCCGATCGACGCCGGGGCGGGCACCCCGTGCGCGTCGAACCAGCGGGTGTCGACGTTGAGGCACACGTCGCCGTAGTCGATGGCGGTGAGCTCGTCCGAGCCGGGCACGGCGTAGTCGGCCGCGCCGCCCGCCGCCGCGGGCGAGACGTACGGGTCGAACACGCCCTGCCCCACCACGCGCGAGGCGAAGGTGTTGTCGATGCCGAAGGCGACGTCGCCGATGGGGCGGTCCTTGGTGAGCACCAGCTTGCTGGCCACCGCGCCGGCGTCGCCGTCGGAGCGCACCTGCACGTCGAAGCCCGTCTGCTGCGTGAACGCGTCGAGCACGCCCTCGGACAGCGCGAACGAGTCGTGGGTGATGAGCACCAGCGACTGCGCCGCGTCGTCGCCCCCGCCGGAGACCGAGCAGGCGCCGGCCGCGCCGACCACGACGAGCGCCGCGGCGGCGGCGGTGGCGCGGCGGAGGCGCCGCAGGAAGGTGTGGTCGCGGATATCGCGGACGGACATGCGGCTCCCTCGCGCCGGTATTGACCGGATCAGGTTCAGCGGGTGTGTTCTCAGCCCTTGCGGGGGCACCCCGGCCTTGCGCCCCACATCCTAGCCGCGGCGGACCCACGGGTGGCGCCCGCGTCGCGGGACGCGGACCATCGGGGCATGAGCACCGCACTGACCGCGGAGCAGATCGGCTCCGCACTCGGATCCCTTCCCGGCTGGACCCACGACGCGGCGGCGCCCGCGCTCGTCCTCACCGCCGACGCGCCCTCGTTCCCCGAGGCCGTCGAGTGGGTGCGCCGTGTCGCCGGGGCCGCCGAGGCGATGAACCACCATCCCGACATCGACATCCGCTGGCGCACCGTCACCTTCCGCTGCGCCACGCACTCCGACGGCGCCGTCACCGACAAGGACGTGACGCTGGCGGGCGAGATCAGCCGGCTCGCACCCGGCTGACGGACGGCCGCCGCGAGGCCCACACCAGCCAGGCCACCGTGGCCACGGTGAGCGCCACGTCGGCCGTGCCCAGCCACACCTCCGCGGGCGAGCCGCCGATCACGTCGCCGGCCGCCGTGCGCGGGTTGAGCAGCACCGACGAGACGCCGATGAGCATCACCACGCCCCACACCGCGGCCACGGTGCGCGCGCCCGGGTACCGGGCCGCGGCGCCGTGGATCAGCCAGACCATCAGCGGAAGCACCCACACCCAGTGGTGGTTCCACGAGATCGGCGAGGCGAGCAGGCCGAGCAGCTGCACCAGCAGCAGCGTGCCCAGGCGGTCGTCGGGGTCCAGGCCGCGCCACGCGGCGAAGCACAGCGCCGCGAACACCGCGATGGCCACCAGCACGATCCAGTCGGAGCCCAGGTCGTGGCCCGCGATGCGGCTCAGCGCGCCGCGCAGCGACTGGTTGATGGGGGCGCCCACCGGCCCGATGCGGCTGGCGTCGCCCAGCAGGTCCTCGAAGTACTGGCGGGTCTCGTCGCCGATGAGCAGCCAGCTCACGCCGATCGAGGCGGCGAAGCCGACGAACGACCACACCGCCGCCGCCCAGCGGCGCCGCGCCAGGAAGTACAGCCCCGTCACCGCGGGGGTGAGCTTGATGCCCGCGGCCGCGCCCACCAGCACGCCCGCGAGCCACTCGCGCCGGCTCTGCACCGCCACCATGACGAGCAGCACCAGGAAGATGTTGATCTGGCCGAAGTTGATGGTGACCCGCATCGGCTCGAGCCACATGCCCAGCAGCGTCCAGAGCACGGCTGCGGTGCGGATGTGCGGGGCGTCGGCGCCGTCGCCGAGCGCCATGCGCAGGCTGATCCGCACCACCGCGTAGAGCGCGGCCACGGAGAGCACCTGCCACGCGACGCCCAGCAGCGTGAACGGGATGAAGTGCAGCGGATAGAACAGCACCGCGGCGAACGGCGGGTACGTGAACGGCAGCGACGCTCCCGGATCGCCGTCTTCGAAGACGAACCCGTACAGCGAGCCGGAGAACGCGGTGGCGGCGCCGTCGACGTAGACGTGCAGGTCCAGCAGGCGGCCCATCGTGTCGCTCAGCAGCGTGGCGGCCACCCTGCCCGCCACCGACAGCGCCAGCAGCGCCCATGCCCAGGGCGCCAGGGCGGTGAGGAGGCGACGGGCCCTCGGCTCGCCGGGCACCGGCTGCGACATCAGTTCCCGGCCCCCGATCCCTCGACCTCGGCTGCGCCGCGGACCGCGGCATGTCCGGCCTCGCCGGTACCTGCCGACGGGCCCGCAGGAGACTATCAGGACCGGCGGGGCGCGCCCGCGCCGCCGCGACCGCGGCCGCCCCCGGCGAGGGGCAACCGCGCGAAACCCTTGACCTCGACTTGAGACTTCGGTAACACTGGCAACAAGAAGAACTCCATTCACAGCTGTCACGGCGAGCCGCCCGAGGCCCGCCGCCCCCCGGCCCGCCGCCCGGTTCGTTCCCGGACGCGACTGGCCCCGGCGGCGGACCGTCGAGTAACTTGCTGTCGAGTGAACCGACCTCGCGTCGCGCTGCGGGCCCGCCCGCGGCCGGGCGCGGGTACGCCTCCCACGAGAACGGATGTGACGGTGCAACTGATCCGCCGAACGCGCAAGCCCCTCGCGGTGCTCGCCGCCTCCGCCGCCGCGGCGATGGTCTTCCCCGCGGCAGCCCACGCCCAGGACGCCTCGCCCGTCGCCCCGCTCGATCCGCACGCGCTCACCGACCTCGCGGCGCTCCTGCCCGACGACGCCCGCATGCCCACGCCCGCGGAGCTCGGCGCCGTGCAGGCCCTGTTCCCGGCCTTCATCGGCACGCTCGTGCAGCCCGCCGCCGGCCATCCCGGCAACGCGATGCTCGCGCAGGCGCAGGCGCTGGTCGACGGTTCGCCCCTGCCCCAGGACGTCAAGGACAAGCTGACCCAGGCCATCGCGTTCCTCGACGGGCGCAACGGCGGCGGGCCCGACATCCCGCAGGGCGACGGCAGCCCCGTCATCCAGCAGTTCCTCTTCCCCACCGTCGGCCAGGGCTGCATCGGCGGCGACCAGGACTCGGTGGGCATGGCCCTGATGACGGCCGGCCCGCAGGACGCGCCCGCCCCCGGGCCGCGCGAGGGCCAGGCCGGCTTCGTGTTCACCGCGCTGGGCACCTCGGGCGCGCAGCCCGACCCGGCCGCGCAGCTCATGGTCTCCTGGATCAACGTCGACACCGGCCGCCAGGGCACCCAGCCGCTCACCGACGAGGCCGGCATCAACCAGGATGGTCCCACCACCCTCACCGGCATCGCCGACACGGGCCCGGGCCGCGTGGTGGCCACCATCTACGGCAGCGTGGTGAGCAAGGGCGAGAACGGCGCGCCCCCGGTGCAGTGCACCGTGCTGCCCACCATCGGCCTCGGCGTGGTCTGATCACCCCGCTCCGCGGGCGCGCGGCCGCATCCCGGCCGCGCGCCCTTCTGTCCTTCGCCGCAGCCGGGCTGCTGCTCGCCGGGTGCACCGGCCTCGACGCGGCGGCCCCCACCGGCGCCCCCACCGCGCCGCCCGCGGCCGGCACCGCGGCGGTCACGTCCGCACCGGGCGGCGCCGCGGCCGACGACTCAGCCCCCGACGACTCAGCCCCCGATGACTCAGCCCCAGACGACGCAGCCCCCGATGTTGATGCTGCGCCCGGCGACGCCGCGGGCACCGCGCACGTGCGCGCCCTGCTCGCCGCGCTGCCGGTGAAGGGCCGCGCCCCGAAGACCGGTTACAGCCGCGACCTGTTCGGCCAGGCGTGGAGCGACGACGTCGCCGTCGACGGCGGCCACAACGGCTGCGACACCCGCAACGACATCCTGCGGCGCGACCTCACCGGCATCACGGTCAAGCCGGGCACCCACGGCTGCACCGTGCTCACCGGCGTGCTCGAGGACCCGTACACCGGCACCCGCATCGCCTTCACCCGCGGCCGCGACACGTCCTCGGCCGTGCAGATCGACCACCTCGTGGCGCTCTCGGACGCGTGGCAGAAGGGCGCCCGGCAGCTCTCCCCCGAGCAGCGCCGCGACCTCGCGAACGATCCGCTGAACCTGCAGGCCGTGGACGGCCCCGCCAACGCCCGCAAGAGCGACGGCGACGCCGCCACCTGGCTCCCACCGAACAAGGCCTATCGCTGCACGTATGTCTCGCGCCAGGTGGAGGTGAAGGCCCGGTACGGGCTGTGGGTGACCGCCGCCGAGCGCGACGCGATCGCCCGCGTGCTCGACACCTGCGGCGCCGCCGCGCCCCCGGCCGATCCCGCGGTGCCGCCCGCCGACGCGGCCGGCCCCGCGGTGGCCCCGGCCGCCGCCGACCCTGCCTCCGGCGCCGTCCGCTTCGACAGCTGCGCGGCGGCGCGGGCGGCGGGCGCCGCTCCCCTGCACGCGGGCGACCCGGGATACCGGACGGGCCTGGACGGCGACCGCGACGGCGTGGCGTGCGAATGACCTGCGGCGGGCCGCCGGGCGCGGCGGATTTCCGGAAACCCCTACCTACGGGGCCGTAAGTTACGGTACCGTAGGGCCATGGCAATTTCCGAAGTCGCCGAATACGCCCATCTCACCGACGAGGACGTCGAGGCCCTGGGTCGCGAGTTCGCCGCGATCCGCACCGAGATCATGGATTCGCTCGGCGAGCGCGACGCGCGGTACATCCGCAACACCATCCGCTTCCAGCGCGCGCTCGACTTCGCCGGCCGGGTCACCCTGGCGCTCACCAGCCACCGGCGCGCCGGCTGGCTGGCGGGCACCGGCATGCTGGCCACGGCCAAGATCGTCGAGAACATGGAGATCGGCCACAACGTCATGCACGGCCAGTGGGATTGGATGAACGATCCCGAGATCCACTCCAGCACGTGGGAGTGGGACATCGTCGGCACGTCCGACAACTGGAAGCACACGCACAACTTCAAGCACCACAAGTACACCAACGTGCTGGGCATGGACGACGACATCGGCTTCGGCCTGCTGCGCGTGACGCGCGATCAGCGCTGGTCGCCGTTCTTCGCCGGCAACGTCGTCTACAACGCGCTGCTGCAGCTGCTGTTCGAGTACGGCGTCGCCATCCAGGCGCTCGAGCTCGGCAAGGTCGCCAAGGGCCGCGTGTCCAAGGAGCAGCTGCTCGAGCAGGCGCGCCCGGCGCTGCGCAAGATCGGCCGGCAGGTGGGCAAGGACTACGTGCTCTTCCCGCTGCTCTCGGGCCCGCGCTGGAAGAGCACGCTCACCGCGAACCTCACGGCCAACGCCATCCGCAACGTGTGGTCGAACGCCGTGATCTTCTGCGGCCACTTCCCCGACGGCGCCGAGAAGTTCACCAAGAAGGACGTGGAGAACGAGACGCAGGCCGAGTGGTATCTGCGGCAGATGCTCGGCAGCGCCAACATCACCGGCGGCCGGCTCATGGACTTCATGACCGGCAACCTGAGCTACCAGATCGAGCACCACATCTACCCGGACATGCCCAGCAACCACCTGCGCGAGGCGTCGGTGCGGGTGCGCGAGCTGTGCCTGAAGTACGACCTGCCGTACACCGGCGGGCCGCTGCTGGTGCAGTACGCCAAGTCGTGGCGCACCATCGCCAAGATGTCGCTGCCCGACAAGTACCTGCGCAGCACGGCCGACGCCGCGCCGGAGACCAACTCCGAGCGCCGCTTCGAGGGCCGCACCGCGCCGCAGGTCGACCCGGCCACCGGCCGCCGCCGCGGCCTGGCCACCGCGCTGCGCGAGTCGCGCCGCGGCATCGCCGCCCGGGTGGGGCGGCGTCGCACCGTGCGGGATCGCACCCTGACGGCGGCGTGATCGTTTTCTAGACTGCGGGTTCGGCGGCCCGCCCCGGTTCCGGCCGGGGCGGGCCGCCGCATTCCCGCGGACGCCGCCGCGCCCGCCTCCCCGACGAGAGCGAGCCCATGCGCCCCCAGACCCGCCCCACGGTGGTGGTGGCGGTCCTGTGCACCGCCGGCATCCTCGCCTCGCTGGTGCAGACGATCATCATCCCGCTCGTGCCGCACCTGCCCGAGCTGCTGCACACCGACGCCGCCGACGCGTCGTGGGCCGTCACCGTCACGCTTCTCACCGGCGCCATCATGACCCCCATCGCGGGGCGTCTGGGCGACATGTACGGCAAGCGGCGCGTCCTCGCCCTGTGCCTGGGCTCGCTCGTCGCCGGCTCGGCGCTGTGCTCGCTCACCTCGTCGCTCCTGCCCGTCACGCTGGGCCGCGCGCTGCAGGGCGTGGCGATGGGCGTGATCGCGCTGGGCATCAGCATCATGCGCGACGAGCTGCCGGCCGAGCGCGTGGGCGGCGGCATCGCCATGATGAGCGCCACCATCGGCATCGGCGGGGCGATCGGCATGCCGGTGGCGGCCGTCGTCGCCGAGCACGCCGACTGGCACGTCGTCTTCGCCGCAACCGGGGCGCTCGCGGTGGCGGCCCTGGCCGCGGTGTACCGGTGGGTGCCCGAGTCGCCGGTGCGCAGCGGAGGCCGCTTCGACGCGGTGGGCGCGGCCGGCCTGGCCGCGGGCCTGGCCGCGTTCCTGCTCGCCGTCACCGAAGGCGCCGCGTGGGGCTGGGGCTCGGCGCGAACACTCGGCTGCCTCGCCGCGGCCGCCGTCGTCTTCGCCCTGTGGGCGTGGCACCAGCTGCGCGTGCCCGGCCCGCTCGTGGACCTGCGCACCAGCGCGCGCCCGCAGGTGCTGCTCACCAACCTCGCCTCGATCGCCATCGGCTTCGCCATGTTCGGCATGGCGCTGCTGCCGCCGCAGATCCTCATGGCACCCACCGGCACCGGCTACGGCCTGGGCCTGTCGATGACGCAGGCGGCGCTGCTCATCGCGCCGGGCGGGGTGGTGATGTTCTTCTGCTCCCCGCTGTCGGCGCGCATCAGCAACCGGTACGGCCCGCGGACGTCGCTGGCCGCCGGGTCGGCGGTGATCGCCGCCGGCTACATCGTGGTCCTCGCGGTGCCCTTCGGGCCGGCGCAGATCATGGCGGCCAGCATCATCGTCAACGGCGGCATCGGCATCGCCTACGCGGCCATGCCCGCGCTGATCATCGCCGCCGTGCCGGTGGGCGAGACGGCCGCCGCGAACGGGCTCAACGCGCTCATGCGCTCGATCGGCACCTCCACCTCGTCCGCGGTGGTGAGCGCGGTGCTCGCCGCCATGACCGTCACCGTCGCGCAGGCGGGCCCGGGCGGCGCCGCGCTCGTCGCCCCCACCGCGCACGCGTACACCGTGGCCGCGGGCATCTGCCTGGCGGCGGCGGTGCTCGCCGCGGCGCTGGCGGTGCGGATCCCGG
>CAZDSL010000114.1:0-8653 GCA_964507655.1 uncultured Mycobacteriaceae bacterium
GCCGGGCACGGCGGCCGCCGCGCCCGCCGGCCCGCGCCGCCACGAGGCCCTGTACACCGGCGCCAAGGTGGGCGCCGCCGCACTCGGCTCGGGCGCCGGGGTGGGGGCGGCGACGTGGGTGGGCTACAGCTTCCTGCAGTACCAGGCGCGCGAGGCCCGCACGGTGATCGGCCGGCCGCGCGACCGTCCGCCCCGCGCCGACGGCGTCTACTCCCCCGGCGACGCGGGCCCGCCGCAGCGCTTCGGCGAGGCCGCGCTGCACCTGATGGTCTTCGGCGACTCCACCGCCGCGGGCCTCGGCTGCACGGTGCCCGACGAGGTGCCGGGCGTGCTGCTGGCGCGTGGACTCGCCGACGAGGCGGGCGTGCCGGTGCGGCTGAGCACCAAGGCGATCGTGGGCGCCACCTCGCGCGGGCTGGCCAGCCAGGTGGACGCCATGTTCATCGCGGGGCCGCCGCCCGACGCCGCGGTGATCCTCGAGGGCGCCAACGACGTCACCACGGTGCAGGCGCCCCGCACCGCCGCCGCGCGCCTGGGCGACGCGGTGCGCCGGCTGCACGAGAGCGGTGCGGCCGTCGTCGTCGGCACCTGCCCCGACCTGGGCGTGATCACCGCGATCCCGCAGCCGCTGCGCACCTTCACCCGGCGCTGGGGGCTGCGGCTGGCGGCGCTGCAGGCCTCCGCCACCCGGGCCGCGGGCGGCCGTCCCGTCCCCCTCGCCGACCTGCTCGCGCCCGAATTCCTCGAGGCGCCCGAGATGCTGCTCTCGCCCGACCGCTTCCACCCGTCGGCCGCCGGCTACGCGCTGGCCGCCGAGCAGCTGCTGCCCGTGCTGTGCTCGGAGCTCGGCGTGTGGCGGGGTGGGCCGCCCGCCGCGCTGCCCACCGTCTCGGCGTCCGTGGAATCGCGCAGGCCGGTGGCGCGGCTGCGGCGCGGGCTCGACCGGCTGGCCCGCCGCCTCCCGCGGACCTGAGCGCGGCGCAGGCCCCGGATGCGGGCCACGTACTGTTAAGGCCCGGCCCCTCATCTTCACCCGGCCCCCTCAACGTGAAAAGGAGTTCTCATGCCTGAGGCAGTCATCGTCTCCGCGGTGCGTTCCCCCATCGGCCGCGCCGGCAAGGGTTCGCTCAAGGACGTGCGTCCCGACGACCTCGCCACCCAGATGGTGCGCGCGGCCCTCGACAAGGTTCCCGAGCTCGACCCGGCCGACATCGAAGACCTGCACCTCGGCTGCGGCCAGCCCGGCGGCCAGTCCGGCTTCAACATCGCCCGCGTCGTCGCCACCCAGCTGGGCTTCGACCACCTGCCCGGCGTGACGGTCAACCGCTACTGCTCCTCGAGCCTGCAGACCACCCGCATGGCCATGCACGCCATCCGTGCGGGCGAGGGCGACGTCTTCATCTCCGCCGGCGTCGAGTCGGTGTCCAGCTTCGCCACCGGCAACGCCGACGGCTGGCCGAACACCCACAACCCCCTGTTCGCCGACGCCGAGGCCCGCACCGCGAAGCTCGCCGAGGGCGGCATGGCGTGGACCGACCCGCGCGAGCAGGGCAACCTGCCCGACATCTACATCTCGATGGGCCAGACGGCCGAGAACGTCGCCTCGTTCACCGGCATCTCGCGCGAAGACCAGGACCGCTGGGGCGTGCGCAGCCAGAACCGCGCCGAGGAGGCCATCAACCGCGGCTTCTTCGAGCGCGAGATCACCCCGGTGACCCTGCCCGACGGCACCGTCGTCTCCACCGACGACGGCCCGCGCGCCGGCACCACCTACGAGAAGGTCAGCCAGCTCAAGCCGGTGTTCCGGCCCGACGGCTCCGTCACCGCCGGCAACGCCTGCCCGCTCAACGACGGCGCCGCCGCCCTGGTGATCATGTCCGACACCAAGGCCAAGGCCCTGGGCCTGACGCCGCTCGCCCGCGTCGTCGCCACCGCCGCCACCGGCCTGTCGCCCGAGATCATGGGCCTCGGCCCCATCGAGGCGGTGCGCAAGGTGCTGCGCGTGTCGGGCATGTCGCTCTCCGACATCGACCTGTTCGAGATCAACGAGGCCTTCGCCGTGCAGGTGATCGGGTCGCAGCGCGAGCTGGGCATCGACGAGGACAAGCTCAACGTCTCCGGCGGCGCGATCGCGCTGGGCCACCCGTTCGGCATGACCGGCGCCCGCATCACCAACACGCTGCTGAACAACCTGCGCGAGCAGGACAAGACGTTCGGCATCGAGACGATGTGCGTCGGCGGCGGCCAGGGCATGGCCATGGTGCTCGAGCGCCTGAGCTGACGCCCCGCGTGCCCGGCGGCCCGCCCGCCGGGCACGCGGCCACCACACGAAACGCCCGCCCCCGCCGATCGGCGGGGGCGGGCGTTTCGCACGGGCGGAGGGCCGGCTACCTCTCGCTGAAGTAGCTGAGCAGGCGCAGGATCTCCAGGTACAGCCACACCAGCGTGATCGTCAGGCCGAAGGCGACCGACCAGGCGGCCTTCTCCGGGGCGCCCATGCGGATGAGCTTGTCGGCCTCGTCGAAGTCGATGAGGAAGCTCATGGCCGCCAGGCCGATGCACACGAGGCTGAAGATGATGGCGATGGGGCCGCCGTCGCGCAGGCCCAGGCCGCCGTCCATGAAGAAGCTCGCGATGATGTTGACGATCATCAGCGCCAGCACGCCGAACAGCGCGCCCACGATCATCTTCGTGAACTTGGGCGTGACGCGGATGGCGCCCGTCTTGTACACGACGAGCATGCCGAAGAACACGCCGAACGTGCCCACCACCGCCTGGATGATGATGGCGTTGCCCGGCGCGCCGCCCTCGCCGAAGGCGACGTTGGCGAACAGGAACGAGATGGCGCCCAGGAACACGCCCTGGGCCGCGGCGTACGCGAGCACCAGCGCGGGCTTGTCGGTGCGCCGGGTGAAGATCGCGAACAGCGACAGCCCCAGGCCCACGATCATGCCGCCGAAGGCCAGCGGGTTGGCCAGCGAAAGGTTGTTGTCGACGAGGATGTACGAGATGACGGCCGCGACGGTGAGCACGCCCAGCGTCATGGCCGTCTTGGTGACGACGTCGTCGATCGTCATGGACCGGCCGGCCGGCTCCGTCCGGAACTGCTGCGGCAGCGGCTCCTGCGGATACTGGCCGGGATGCCGGCCCTGGGGGTACTGACCGGGGGCGGGGCGCCCCTGCGTGGCCGTGCCGGGGCCGGCCTGGCCGCCGGCATTGCCTCCGAACGTGGCGTAGCGGCCGTACTCCTTGTCCAGGTTCTTGAACACGGGGTTGCTGCTCTGACGCACCGAGCCTGTCCCTCCTGTGGTGGTCCGCCGCGCGGGGGGCACGGCGCCGTGCCGGGGTTTTCCGGCCTCTCACCTGCTCAACGATCGCGCACGGTGATCGGTTCCCGTGGCCGCGCAGGGTTTCCGGAGACACTACCCGAACGTTCGCGCAGGTCGACCGGTGCTCGGTGAGGTTCAATGGCGGGTGCAGCTTGTGACCGCACCCACCGAGGGAGGCCGCGATGTGCGGACGGTTCGCCACCACCATCACCGACCGCGAGATGCGCTCGCTGTTCGACGTCGACGAGCAGGAGGTGATCGGCGAGGAGCTGCCCGCCTCCTACAACGTGGCCCCTACCCAGCCGGTGCGCCTGGTGCTCGAGCGCCCGCCGTCCCAGGGCGAGGCCGCGCCGGTGCGCCAGATCCGCACCGCGCGCTGGGGCCTTGTGCCGTCGTGGGCCAAGGACCCGTCCATCGGCAACCGGCTCATCAACGCCCGCTCCGAGACGGTCACCACCAAGCCCGCGTTCCGTTCGGCGGCCCGGTCGCGGCGCGCGATCATCCCCGCCGACGGCTACTACGAGTGGGAGAAGCGCAACGGGAAGAAGGTGCCGCACTTCCTGCACCCCGAGGAGGGCGGGCTGGCGATGGCGGCGCTCTACGAGATGTGGCGCGACCCGGCCAAGCCCGACGACGATCCCGAACGCTGGCTGTGGACGGCCACGATCCTCACCCGGCCGGCCACCGACGAGCTGGGCCGCATCCACGACCGCTGCCCGCTGGTGCTGCCGCCGGAGTTCCAGGGGCCGTGGCTCGACCGCGGGCTGGACGTGCGCGAGGACGTCGAGGCGCTGATCCGCTCGGTGCCCGACCCGCGCCTGGACGTCTACGAGGTGTCCACCGCCGTCAACAGCCCGCGCAACAACAGCCCGGATCTGCTCTCGCCGGTGTGAGCGCGGCGGGAGTGCCCCCAGTCGGATTCGAACCGACACTTGACCGATTTTAAGTCGGGTGCCTCTGCCGATTGGGCTATGGGGGCCGGGGTGCACCGCGCACGGGCCGCTGCACCCGCGGCGCCGTCGGCCCCCGCGGGACCATGATGCCCTATCGCCCGCCGCCCCCGTGCCGGACGGGTCGATGCACGTCATGGCGGCGCTCCGCTTAGGCTAGGTTCACCTAATGCCTACGGCCCGCGCGGCCACCGAGGAGGACATCGCCGTGACCGTCCGACCGCACCCCACCGCCGAGGGCCTCATCCCGTGGCCGTCCGACGAGGCCGAGCGCTACCGGGCCGAGGGGGTCTGGGCGGGGCGCACCTTCGACGACGTGCTGCGCGACTCGGCGGCGGCGCGGCCCGACGCGGACGCGGTGGTCGACGAGGTGGAGCGCTGGACCTACCGGGAGTTCGAGGCCCGGGTGGACGCCCTGGCGGCCGGCCTGGCCGACGCGGGCGTGGCCCCGGGCGAGCGGGTGATGGTGCAGCTGCCCAACCGCTCCGAGTTCGTGCAGACGGTGTTCGCGCTCTTCCGCCTGGGCGCGCTGCCCGTGTTCTGCCTGCCGGCTCACCGCGAGGTGGAGCTCACCGGCATCGCCCGCGACTCGGGCGCCGTCGCGCTCGTCACCGCGCACCACCACGAGCGCACCGACCACGCCGCCATGGGGCTGGCCGTGCAGCGGGCGGTGGAGGGCCTGCGGCTGGTGGTGTGCCTGGCCGACCGCGGATCCGACGCCGTACCCGAGGGCACCGTCGACTTCGCCTCCCTGCGCGCCGCCCCGCGCGCATTCCCCCGCGCCGACCCGTCCGGCCTGGCGTTCCTGCAGCTCTCCGGCGGCACCACGGGCGTGCCCAAGCTCATCCCCCGCACCCACGACGACTACCTCTACAGCGTGGTGCGCAGCAACGAGGTGTGCGGCGTGGACCGAGACACCGTGTTCCTGGCCGCGCTGCCGGTGGCGCACAACTTCCCGATGAGCTCGCCGGGCATCCTCGGTGCGCTCGCCGCGGGCGGCACCGTGGTGCTCTCCCCCGCCCCGCACCCGGCGGCGGCGTTCCCGCTCATCGCGCGCGAGGGCGTGACGATGACGGGGCTCGTCCCGCCGCTGGCGCGGCTGTGGACCGAGACCGCCGAGAACGGCACCGACGCCGACCTCTCCAGCCTCGACACCCTGCTGGTGGGCGGCGCGCGATGCCCCGACGAGCTGGCCGCCCGCATCGGCCCGGCCCTGGGCGTGCGGCTGCAGCAGGTGTTCGGGATGGCTGAGGGCCTGGTGTGCTACACCCGCCTGGACGATCCGCCCGAGGTGGCGCTGGCCACGCAGGGCCGCCCCATGTCGCCGTACGACCGGGTGCGGGTGGTCGACGACGCCGGCCGCGAGGTGCCCGACGGCGAGCCCGGCCACCTGGTGACCTCCGGGCCGTACACGATCCGCGGCTACTACCGGAACCCGGCCGCCGACGCGCGCTCGTTCACCGACGACGGCTGGTACATCACCGGCGACATCGTGCGCCGCGACGCCGGCGGCAACCTCACCGTGTGCGGCCGGGCCACCGACCACATCAACCGGGGCGGCGAGAAGATCTCGGCCGAGGAGCTCGAGGAGCACCTGCTGGCGCATCCCGGCATCCGCGACGCCGTGGTGGTGGGGGTGCCCGACCCGTTCCTCGGCGCGCGCACGTGCGCGTACGTCCTGGCGTCGGACGGCTCGGCCCCTCCGAAGGCCACCGAGCTGCGCCGCTTCATCCGCGGCCGCGGGCTGGCGGCGTGGAAGGTGCTCGACACGGTCGAGGTGCTCGACGCGTTCCCCGAGACGGGGGTGGGCAAGACCAGCCGCAAGGAGCTGCGCGAGCTGCTGCTCGCGCGGGGCTGACCCGCCCGGGGCCGCCTCCTGGGGAGCCGGTCCCGGGGCCGGCCCGCCCGGGGCCGCCGCGTCAGCCGAGCGCCTCGCGCAGGCTCCGCGGCCGCATGTCGGTCCAGTGCTCCTCGACGTATTCGATGCACTCGCGGCGCGACGCGGCCCCGTCCTGCCCGAAGACGATGCGCCAGCCGGCGGGCACCTCGGCGAACACCGGCCACAGCGAGTGCTGCTGCTCGTCGTTGACCAGCACGCGGAACGGGGCGGACTCGTCGTCGAACGGGTTGGTGGACACGGGCTCCTCCTGTCTCCCGGGCGCGGCGCATCCGGTTAGGACAGGCTACCCATAGAGCGAGAGGGCGATCCCGTCGAGGATGTCGTGTTCGCTGACGATGAGCTCGTCGAGCCCGGCGCGCTCGGCGAACACCCGCGCCAGCGCGCGCGTGACCAGGGCGCCGCCGCCGATCACGTCGACCCGGCCGGGGTGCATCACCGGCAGCGCGGCGCGTTCGGCGCGGGTCATCGCCACCAGCGCGTCGCACACCTCGTGCAGGCGGTCGAAGGGGATGCGCGCCAGGTGGATGCGCTCGGGGTCGTAGCGGTCGAGGCCCAGCGCGATCGCGGCGATGGTCGTCATCGTGCCCGCCACGCCCACCCAGGTGCGCGCCTGCTCCACCGGCACCGCCTCGAGCGCCCCGGCGAGGCGCTGCGCGATGAACCCCTCGGCGGCCGCGATCTCGTCCGGCCCCGGCGGGTCGCCCGGCAGGCAGCGCTCGGTGACGCGCACGCAGCCGATGTCGGACGAGCGGGCCGCGCGCACGCCGCCGCCGTCGCCCAGCACCAGCTCGGTGGAGCCGCCGCCGAGGTCGACCACCGCGAACGGGGCGCCGGCGGCGTCGAGCTCGCCCACCGCGCCGGCGAACGACAGGCCCGCCTCCTCGTCGCCGCTGATCACCTCGGCCACCGCGCCGGGGATCACCGCGCCCAGCACGCGGGCCGTCATGGCGAAGAACTCGTCGCGGTTGGCGGCGTCGCGGGTGGCGGAGGTGGCCACCATCCGCACGTCGGCGGCGCCCGTCTCGGCGATGATGCCGGCGTACTCCTCGAGCGCCGCACGGGTGCGCTCGATGGCCTCGGGCACGAAGGCGCCCGTGGCGTCGACGCCCTGGCCCAGCCGCACCACGCGCATCTCGCGGGCGACGTCGCGCAGCGGCCCGTCGCCGGTGCGGTCGGCCACGAGCAGGCGGATCGAGTTGGTGCCGCAGTCGATGGCCGCCACCCGCCGGGCGCTCACAGCTGCTCCTCGCCGCCGCGCGCGCTCTCCCGGAACGGGAGCGCGTCGAGCCGGGGCCAATCGGCAGGCACCGCCGTGCCGCGCAGCGCCCCCGGGCCGTCGGCGACGATCGCGACGGCCTCGTCGCCCAGCGGGTTGGTGCCGGGCCCGCGCACCAGCGAGTGCGCGGCGAGCACGTGCAGGCACTTGACGCGCTCGGGCATGCCGCCGCCGCTGAAGTCGGTGCCCAGGTCTTCGAGCGCGTTGCGCTCGGCGAGGTAGTCCTCGTGCGCCTCCCGGTAGGCGGCGGCCAGGCCCTGATCGCGGGTGAGCCGATCGCTCATCTCGCTCATCAGCCCCGCCGATTCCAGCCGGCCGATCGCCGCCGTCAGCCGCGGCTCGGTGAGGTAGTACAGCGTGGGGAACGGGGTGCCGTCCGGCAGCCGCGGCGCCGTGCGCACCACCGCCGGCGTGCCGTCGGGGCAGCGGTACGCGATGGCGAGCACGCCGCGCGGCGTGCGGCCGAGCTGCTCGGCCACCACGGCGAGATCGGCGGCCAGGGCGGGGTCGTCGTCGTGCGCGGGATCGGGTTCGGATGTGTTCACCGGTCGATCGCCTCTCCGGGTGCGGTGTCGGATGGGCCGCGCCGCGCCGGCCGCCCGGGGACGGCCGCACGGCGCCGCCGATGGACTCTACGTGCCGCGGCTCATCCGCCCGGTGCGGGTGCGGGCGCCGGGGCGGGGATCACATTGGGCACCGGAAGGTCGGCGTCGGCGTCCGGATCGCGCGAGACCGAGTCCCACACCGATCCGTACCACGGGCGGCCCTGGGCCACCGCCTCCTCGTGCTGGGCCTGCACCGCGGCCGGGTCGCCCGGCAGCTCCACGATGTACGGCGTCTTGCCGGCCTCGACGAAGCCGAGCCTGTCGCGGGCCTGCGCCCGGATGTAGTCGGGGTCCTGCAGCTGCCGCTCCTGCTCCTGCAGCCGCGCGATCTGCGCCACGAGCTCGTCGTGGTGCGCGGCGGCCGCGGCGGCGTCGCTGCGCTGGGTGAAGTAGGTGCGCACCGGGTTGGCCAGCGCCAGCGACAGGAAGCACACCATGACGATGACGATGACGACCCGCCGCGGCGACATCCCCCCGCCGCCGCCGGCCTGCATGCGCTCGGAGGCCGAGTGCCAGGCCCCGGTGAACCGGCGTGCGACCGACTCGCCGGCCCGTGTGCCGGAGCGCCCGCCCCGCGCCGCCGGGGCGGCGGA
>CAZDSL010000115.1:0-8648 GCA_964507655.1 uncultured Mycobacteriaceae bacterium
CACGGTGACCCGCCCGTGCGGGGCGGGGGCGTCGGGCCGTAGCCGGCGTCGTCCGCCGGTGCCCGGGCCGTCGTCGCCGGCCGGGGCGTCCTCCGTGCCGGAGGCGGGGGTGCCCGGGGCGGGGGGGTCGGCGCGGGGCCGGGGATCGCGGGGGCCGGGCTCGGGGGGCTGCTCGTCGCGGATCCGCGAGAGCTTCCGTTCCCAGGGGGCGGTGAAGCGGCGATCGTCGGTCACTGCCCGCCCTTCTGCTCTGTCGGCCCTCGTCCGTGCCGGTGTGGTGTGCTGCGGTGTGCGCCCCGGGGGCGGCCGCGCGGCGTGCCCCCACCGGTCCGGCCACCCATGGTACTGATCGCCTCCGCCCGGCCGGGGCGGCGTCCGTCACTGCGTGGGAACGCCGCTGCCGTTGCGCGCGAAGGCGGCCTGGCTCGCGCGGGTGCGGCGACGCGGGCCGCGGCCGGTCAGCCGCCGGAGTTCATCACGTCGGCGCCGAAGGGCACGGCCGGGTCGTCCGGGTCGTCGAGCCAGCCCTCGGGCAGCACCACCTTGCCGGGCGAACCCTGGCGGCCGCGCGGCAGGTAGCCGTCGGCGGGGAAGGGGACGGACGGGTCGAGGCGCGCAAGCAGATCGTCGAACTCGGCCATGCTCGTGACGCGGGCCATCGCGACGCGCAGCTCGGAGCCCGCGGGGAAGCCGTGCATGTACCAGGCGATGTGCTTGCGGATCTCGCGGCAGCCCTTGAGCTCGCCGTGGTGGTCGATGAGCAGCTCGAGGTGGCGGCGCATGATGCGCGCGACCTCGCCGAGGGTGGGCGGCGCAGGGATCGCGCGGCCGCCCAGGTGCGCGCTGAGTTCGGCGAACAGCCAGGGGCGGCCCAGGCAGCCGCGGCCCACGACCACGCCGTCGCACCCCGTCTGCGCCATCATGCGGGCGGCGTCGGCGGCGGTGAAGATGTCGCCGTTGCCGAGCACCGGGACGTCGGTGACGTGCTCCTTGAGCCGCGCGATCTGCGACCAGTCGGCCTGCCCGGAATAGCGCTGCTCGGCGGTGCGCGCGTGCAGCGCCACGGCGGCGGCGCCCTCGCCGGCGGCGATGCGGCCCGCGTCGAGGTGCGTGTGGTGCTCGTCGTCGATACCGATCCGGTACTTGACAGTGACGGGCACGTCCGTGCCCTCGGTGGCGCGCACGGCGGCCGCGACGATCCGCCGGAACAGCTCGCGCTTGTACGGCAGCGCCGACCCGCCGCCCTTGCGGGTGACCTTGGGGACGGGGCAGCCGAAGTTCATGTCGATGTGGTCGGCGAGGTCCTCGTCGACGATCATCCGGGCCGCGTCGTACGTGGTGGCCGGGTCGACCGTGTAGAGCTGCAACGACCGCGGCGACTCGTCGGGGCCGAAGGCCGTCATGTGCATGGTCACCGGGTGCCGCTCCACCAGCGCCCGGGCCGTGACCATCTCGCACACGTACAGGCCCGCCGCCGAGCCGGTGCGCTCCCGCTCGACCTCGCGGCACAGCGTGCGGAATGCGATGTTGGTGACGCCGGCCATGGGCGCGAGCACCACGGGGCTGCGCAGGGCGAACGGGCCGATGGTGAGCGCGGCCGGCGTGGCCGCCGCCGCCGCGGGCGAGGCCTCCGGGGCGGCGACGGGCGGGTCGGATACGGCGGAATGGACGGGAAGCACCCGTCCATTCTGCCGGACGTCAGCCCGCGAGGGATTCCTGGCGCTTGCGATCGCGCTCGAGGGCGCGGGCGCGGGTCTCCTCGAAGCGCTCGACCTTCTTGTCGAGATCGTCGAGGAACGCGCCGATGCGTTCGCGCTGACGCTCGCCCTCGGGGCCGAAGTCGGTGCGCTCCATGATCTTCCACTTGCGCAGCACGGGGCGGACCACGTCGTTGAGGTGCTGGGGAAGGTCGTAGATGCCGTTCTTGGCGAGCAGCACGGCGTTGCGGCGGAAGTCGGGCATGCCGGTGCCGGGCATCTCGAAGGCCTCGAGGATGTCGGCGATGGCGCCGATGGCCTGGTCGGGCGCCAGCTCGAGGGCGGCCTCGGACAGGTTGCGGTAGAAGACCATGTGCAGGTTCTCGTCCGCGGCCACGCGCTGGAGCATGCGGTCGGCGATCGGGTCGCCGCAGGCCTTGCCCGTGTTGCGGTGGCTCACGCGGGTGGCGAGCTCCTGGAACGTCACATAGGACAGCGAGTGCAGGATGTCCTTGTCGGTCTGCGGGTTGTAGCCCGTGATCATGTGCTGCATGCGGGCCCGCTCGAGCGCGACAGGGTCGACGCCGCGGGTGACGACGAGGTAGTCGCGCATCACGATGGCGTGCCGGTTCTCCTCGGCCGTCCAGGTGCCCACCCAGGTGCCCCACGGGCCGTCGAGCGAGAAGTTGGTGGCGATCTCACGGTGGTAGGAGGGCAGGTTGTCCTCGGTGAGCAGGTTCGTGATCATCGCGGCCTTGGCGGTGGGGTCGAGGCGCGACTGCTCCTCGTCCCAGTCCACCCCGCCCATCGCGGCGAAGTTGGTGCCCTCGTCCCACGGCACGTAGTCGTGCGGATGCCACTCCTTGGCCATCGATTGGTGGCGGTTGAGATTGGCCTCGACCACGGGCTCGAGTTCGGTGAGCAGCTCGAGCTCGGTCATCGCGCGGGTCATGGGACCCTCCCTCCGGTGCTTGCCGAGTGTTCTCAGACACACCACACCCTACGGCACCGTAAGTACGCGCGTGAAGACGGCGCACCGGCACGGGCGCGACCGGTCGCCAGCGCAGCGCCGCGCGCCGGTGCACCCTGGAGGGGAAGGGGCCGGCAGGGCCCCGCGCGGCGGCGCACCGCCCGCCGCGCACAGCGGACAGCAGGGAGGATCAGATGGCCATCGCGACGATCAATCCCGCCACCGGCGAGCTGGTGCGCGAATTCCCCGAGATGAGCGCCGAGGAGGTCGAGCGCCGCATCGCCCTGGCGCACTCCGCGTGGCGCGACCACCGCCTCACCGGCTTCGACCGGCGCGCCGAGCTCATGCGCGCGGCCGCCGGCCTGCTCGAGGCGGACGTCGACGCGCTCTCGGCTCTGATGACCACCGAGATGGGCAAGACGCGCGCCTCGGCGGAGGCCGAGATCCGCAAGTGCGTCAAGACGATGCGCTTCTACGCCGACAACGCCGGGCGGTTCCTCGCCGACGAGGCCAAGGACGCCGGCGCGGTGGGGGCGGAGCAGGCCTACGTGCGCTACCTGCCGCTGGGCCCGGTGCTCGCCGTCATGCCGTGGAACTTCCCGCTCTGGCAGGTGATCCGGTTCGCGGCGCCCGCCCTGATGGCCGGCAACGTGGGGCTGCTCAAGCACGCCTCCAACGTGCCGCAGACGGCCCTGTACCTGGGTGACCTGTTCCGGCGGGCCGGCTTCGACGAGGGGTGTTTCCAGACGCTGCTCATCGGCTCGCAGGGGGTCGACGCGGTGGTGCGCGATCCGCGGATCGTCGCCGCCACACTCACCGGCTCCGAGCCGGCCGGCCGGGCCGTCGCGTCGGCGGCGGGCGACGAGATCAAGCACACCGTGCTCGAGCTCGGCGGCAGCGACCCGTTCATCGTCATGCCCTCGGCCGACCTGGACCGGGCCGTGCAGGTGGCCGTCACCGCCCGCACCCAGAACAACGGCCAGTCGTGCATCGCAGCGAAGCGTTTCCTGGTGCACACCGACGTGTTCGACGACTTCCGCGACCGGTTCGTCGACGCGATGCGCGCGCTGACGGTGGGCGACCCGATGGATCCGGGCACCGACATCGGCCCGCTCGCCACCGAGCAGGGGCGCACCGACGTGGAGAAGACGGTGGACGAGGCCGTGGCCGCCGGAGCCGAGGTGCTGTGCGGCGGCCGGCGGGCCGACGGGCCCGGCTGGTACTACCCTCCGACCGTGCTCACCGGCATCACCGAGGAGATGGGGCTGTACCGCGAGGAGGTGTTCGGGCCGGTGGCGTCGCTGTACCGGGTCGCGGGGATCGACGAGGCGGTGGAGCTGGCCAACGCCACCGACTTCGGGCTCGGCTCGGTGGCCTGGACGCAGGATCCCGGCGAGCGCGAGCGCTTCGTGCGCGACCTCGAATCCGGCGCGGTGACGATCAACGGCATGACCACCTCGTACCCCGAGCTGCCGTTCGGCGGCGTCAAGCGCTCGGGCTACGGCCGGGAGCTGGCCGCCGAGGGCATCCGCGAGTTCTGCAACGCGAAAACGGTGTGGGTGGGCGCCTGACGCCTGACTCTGCCGGGTGCCGCCGCTGCTGCCGGCCTCGCCACGGCTGCCGACCCCCCGCCGCCCGGTCCCACTGAGCGGGACCGGGCGCCTCGGTGTACCCAGTGACCGGGACCACACGGCCCCCGCGCGTCGCCGGTGAGGGTGGGATGCCCGGTATGACGAACGGAACGGGAGGCGACGTGAACGCGGACATCGACGGTGCGGCGGGTGCGCCCACGGACGGGTCGGAGCGCGGCTATGTGGCGCCGGCGGGGGCGCCGGACGAGGTGGAGCGGCTGCTGCCCGACGAGGTGGCGGCCCGCCGGCTCACCTTCGCCGACGTGCTGATGCGGCGCCGCGGCGACGCGCATCCGGGCCTGCTGTTCGAGGACCGGTCGTGGCGCTGGGGCGAGGTGGTGCAGGAGTCGATCGACCGGGCCGCGGTGCTGCTGAGCCTGCGGCGGGAGGGGCGGCCGTTCCACGTCGGCGTGCTGCTGGAGAACGTGCCCGAGTACATCTTCCTCATCGGGGCGTCGGCGCTGGCGGGGGCGACGCTGGTGGGCATCAACCCCACCCGCCGCGGCGCCGAGCTGGCCGGCGACATCCGCGGCGTCGACTGCGACCTGATCCTCACCGACTCGTCCCAGCGCGGGCTGCTCGACGGGCTCGACGTGGGCGTCGACGCCGAGCGCATCCTCGATGTGGACGGCGAGCGGTGGAGTTCGCTGCTGGCCGGCGCCGCGGGGGCCGAGGTGCCCGAGGTGCCCGAGGCCCGGGATCCGTCGACCACGGTGCTGCTCACGTTCACCTCCGGGTCGACGGGCGCCCCCAAGGCGGTGATCTGCTCGACGGGGCGGCTGGCGAGCCTGTCGGCGATCAACCACCTGTCGTTCGTGCGCAGCGACGTCACCTACAACTCGATGCCGCTGTTCCACGGCAACGCGATCTTCTCCTGCTGGGGGCCGTCGGTGTTCGCCGGCGCGACGTTCAGCATGCGCCGCAAGTTCTCGGCGTCCGGGTTCCTGCCGGACGTGCTGCGGTTCGGCGCGACGTTCTTCAACTACGTGGGCCGTTCGCTCGCCTACATCCTCGCCGTGCCCGAGCGCCCCGAGGAGGGACGGACCCGGCTGCGCACGGTGTTCGGCACGGAGGCTGCGCCGCACGACCGGGACGAGTTCGAGCGGCGCTACGGGGTGCGCCCCATCGAGAGCTACGGCTCGTCCGAGGGCGGCTGCATCGTCAGCCACACGCCCGATTCGCCGCCGCAGGCGCTGGGCCTGCCGCCGGTGTTCATGGACGTGCGGGTGCTGGGCGACGACGGGTCGGAGTGCCCGCGCGCCGAGTTCGACGCGGACGGCAGGCTGGTCAACGCGGCCGAGGCGATCGGCGAGCTCACCACGCTCGGCGGCGCGGCGATGTTCGAGGGGTACTACAAGAACCCGCAGGCCACGGCCGAGCGCATCGACGACGGCGACTACCGCACGGGCGACCTGGCCTACCGCGACGCGGACGGGTTCTTCTACTTCGCGGGCCGCAAGGGCGACTGGATGCGCGTGGACAGCGAGAACTTCTCGGCCGCGCCGGTGGAGCGCATCCTGGCCCGCTTCCCGGGCGTCACGCTCGTCGCGGTGTACCCGGTGCCCGATCCGCGCACCGGCGACCAGGTGATGGCGACCATCCAGATGCTCGAGGGGCACCGGTTCGATCCCGAGGAGTTCGGCCGGTTCCTCGACGAGCAGCCCGACCTGGGTACCAAGTGGGCGCCGCGTTTCGTGCGCATCACCGATTCCATCCCGGTCACGGCCACGCGCAAGATCGACAAGCCCGCGCTGCGCCGCGAGTCGTGGGTCGAGGCGCACACGGTCTACGCGGGCGACACCAAGACCCATCGGTACACCGAGCTCGACGGCCCGGCTCGCGAGGAGCTGCTGCTCGAGTACGCCAAGTACGACCGCTCGCCGGTGTAGCCGGGCACGCCGACGCCGCGGCCCCCGGGAGCGTGCTGCTCCCAGGGGCCGCGGCGCTGTGCGACACGGGGCGCGTCGGGCGCGTCGGGCTGCGCCATGGTGCGCCGGGCGCGTGCGCCCGGACCCGTGCCGTCAGCCGGCGGCGAGGGCCAGCCGGTCGCCGTCGACGGTGACGACGATCCGCTCGCCGCTACGCACGACGCCCTCGAGCAGCAGGTCGGCGATCGCGTCGTCGACCTCGCGGGCGATCGTCCGCCGCAGCGGCCGTGCACCGTATTCGGGCTGGTGGCCGCGCTCGGCGAGCCAGGCGACGACCTCCTCGGGGAACTCGACCCCGATGCCCAGCGCGTCGAGCCGGTCGCGGCTGTCGTCGAGCAGCTTGTCGGTGATGCGCAGCAGCTGCTCGCCGCCGAGCTTGCGGAACACCACGACGTCGTCGATCCGGTTGAGGAACTCGGGCCGGAACGACTCGCGCAGCCTGCCCATGACGCGGGCCTGCACCTGCTCGTCGTCCGCACCCTCGCCGGCGCCGAATCCGAGCCCGCCCGAGCGCGACGAGATGAACTCGGAGCCCAGGTTGGACGTCATGATCAGCACGGTGTTGGTGAAGTCGACGGTGCGGCCCTGGCCGTCGGTGAGGCGGCCGTCGTCGAGCACCTGCAGCAGCACGTTGAACACGTCCGGGTGCGCCTTCTCGATCTCGTCGAGCAGGATCACCGAGTACGGGTTGCGGCGCACCTTCTCGGTGAGCTGCCCGGCCTCGTCGTAACCGACGTAGCCCGGGGGAGAGCCCACCAGGCGGCTGGCGGTGTGCCGCTCGCCGAACTCGCTCATGTCGAGCCGGATCATGCGGTCGGCATCGCCGAACAGGCTCTCGGCCAGAGTCTTGGCCAGCTCGGTCTTGCCGACGCCCGTGGGGCCCAGGAACAGGAAGCTCCCGACGGGGCGGTGCGGATCGGCCATGCCCGCCCGGCTGCGGCGCACCGCACGCGCGATGGCGTGCACGGCGTCGTCCTGGCCGATGACGCGGGCGCGCAGCTCGTGCTCCAGCTTGGTGAGCCTGTCGCGCTCGCGCTGGGTCATCCGGCTCGCGGGGATGCCGGTGGCGCGGGCGATGATCTCGGCGATGTCCTCCTCAGTGACGGTGCGGGCGGTGCCGTCGGGGTCTGCGGTGCCGTCGGCGGTCTCGGTGGCGCCGTCGGCGGTCTCCGCCGCGGTGTCCCCGGCGGACGGGCCCGCGCCGGCGTCGGCGGCCCGCCGCTCGAGCCGGGCGATGCGGTCGCGCAGCTGCCCGGCCGATTCGTAGTCCTCCGCCGCCACCGCCGCGTCCTTCTCCTCGGTGAGCCGGGAGATCTCGGCGGCGAGGGCGTCGGAGTCGACCGTGGCGAGGCGCTTGCGGGCGCCCGCCTGGTCGATCAGGTCGATGGCCTTGTCGGGCAGGAGGCGGTCGCTGAGGTAGCGCTGCGACAGCTGCACCGCGGCGCGGATCGCCTCGTCGGTGTAGACCACGCCGTGGTGTTCCTCGTAGGCCGGCGCGAGGCCGGTGAGGATCGCGATGGCGTCGTCCGCGGAGGGCTCCGCCACCGTCACCGGCTGGAAGCGGCGCTCGAGCGCCGGATCCTTCTCGATGTGCTTGCGGTACTCGTCGAGAGTGGTGGCGCCCAGCACGTGCAGCTCGCCGCGGGCCAGCTTCGGCTTGAGCATGTTGCCCGCGTCCACCGCCCCGTCGGCGCCGCCGGCACCCACGATGGTGTGCAGCTCGTCGATGAACACGAGCGTGCGTCCCTCGGCAGCCGTGATCTCGTCGAGCACCTTCGTCAGGCGCTCCTCGAAGTCGCCGCGGTAGCGGGTGCCCGCGAGCATGCCGGCCAGGTCGAGCGCCACGACGCGGCGGCCCAGCAGCAGCTCGGGGACGTCGCCGTCGACGATGCGCTGCGCCAGCCCCTCGACGATGGCCGTCTTGCCCACGCCGGCCTCGCCCACCAGCACCGGGTTGTTCTTGGTGCGGCGCAGCAGGATCTCCACCACCTGCTCGATCTCCTCGGCGCGGCCGATCACCGGGTCGACGCCGCCGGAGCGGGCGCGCGCGGTGAGGTCGGTGCCGTACTTGTCGAGCATCGGGGTGGAGCCGGAGCCGCCGGACTCCGCGTCATCCGTCCGCTCCTGCTGCCCCTGCGCGGCGGCGAAGAGGCGGTCGGGGGTGACGCCGGCCTCGGCCAGCACCCTGCCCGCCGGCTGCTCGGTGAGCATCACCAGCGCGAGCAGAAGATGCTCGGGAGCGATGCGCGCGGCGCCCATGGCCTGGGCCAGCTCGAGCGCCTCGCTGAGCACCCGGCTGCCCTCGAGACCCAGCGCGGGGGTGCCCGGCTCGCCGGACTGCGTGCCGGGCGTTCCCGGGCGCTCGGCGGGGGTGGACGGGCCGGCGGGGGTGGACTGGTCGGTGAGGGTGGACGGGTCGGCG
>CAZDSL010000116.1:0-8615 GCA_964507655.1 uncultured Mycobacteriaceae bacterium
TTCAGAAACGGCGCTCGGGATGCACAGGAGGTGCTCGGATCGGGGAGGCACGGTGCACATGTGCCGGGAAACGCGGAAAGGCACCCCCGTGGGAGTGCCTTTCCGGTGGTGCCATGGTGCGCGATACTGGGATTGAACCAGTGACCTCTTCCGTGTCAGGGAAGCGCTCTCCCGCTGAGCTAATCGCGCGGGACCTCACTACGAGGTGGAGACGGGAATCGAACCCGTGTTCACGGCTTTGCAGGCCGTTGCCTCACCACTCGGCCACTCCACCGCGAGGGTTGCAATGGACCCTCTCGAGCGGACGACGGGATTCGAACCCGCGACCCCAACCTTGGCAAGGTTGTGCGCTACCAGCTGCGCCACGTCCGCACGCTCCGAGGAGGCCCAGCCGGTGGCTGCGCTCTCCGTGGTGCGAGAAGAACACTAACGGACGGATTCACCGATGCACAAATCGGCAGGTCACCGCGCGGAATCAGCCGTCGGCGCCGGGGGTGGAGGGGCTGATCGACGCGGGTGTGCCCCGGGCGGCGCACCGACGCCGGCGCGCCGGCCCCCGTGCACAGGTTGAAGAAGCGGGGTGAAGATGGGCGCGGGATGGCCGGCAGGCTCAAGAAGGCCGTGGGGATGGGCCGGCGGGCTGAAGAAGGCCGTGGGAATGGCCCCGCGGGGGAGCCCGCGGGGCCGCGCCGGCGTGCCCCGCAGGGCATCCGGCGCCTCGGGGTGCGGGTGCCGGTTTTGCGCGAAACCGGCGCCTACCTGGCGATTTCACCTTGCCCCGATGATGGTGTTAGTGTTCCTCATCGAACGGCCCGCCGGAGCGGGAACGTTCGCGGTCCCGTGGCTCAGTGGAAGAGCGTCCCGTTCACACCGGGAAGGTCGCTGGTTCGAACCCAGCCGGGACCACAGCAGACGCCGGGCGTGAGGCAGCAAGCCTCATGCCCGGCGTTTTCCGTTGTCGGCGCCGCGTCCCGGAACGGCACCCCGAACCCGCCGCCAGAGCATGTTCGCCACCTCACCAATCGAGGTCAGCCGCGGAAAACGGGCGATCCCGTACACGCAAGCCGGCAAGTGACCCCACAATCCGGCAAGTGACCCGACAACCCGGCAATCAACCCGCGGAGGCAGGGCCGGTCGCCGCGGCCAGGCGGTCGGCCATCACCCGCAGCGCGCTGCGCAGCGTCTCGGGCTCGAGCACCTCGAACGGCGCGTGGAATCCGGCCAGGCGGAACGCCAGCCATTCCGGCTCGCGCGCGCTCGTCGTCAGCACGCACGCGCCGTCACCGTCCTCGTCGACGATCCCCGCCCCGGCGGGAACGCGCTCGCGTACGCGTTCGGCCGGCAGATGTATGCGCACCCGGGCGGTGAGGTCGTCGTCGGTGCCCATCACCGAGCGCTGTATGTAGGCGGTGGGATCCGGCGCCTCGCGCGGCGTGAAGCCGAAGGTGGTGACGTGCAGCGAGGCCGCGTCGACGCGGTCGAGGCGGAAGGTGCGCCAGTCGTCGCGGTCCGTGTCGTGCGCCATCAGGTACCAGCGCTGGTGGAGCGACACCACGTGGTAGGGCTCGACGTCGCGGGCGCTGCGCGCGCCGGTGCGGTCGGCGTACTCGAACCGCACGCGCACGCGCCCGCGCGCCGCGCGTGCGAGGCCCAGCAGCACCTGCGGGCTCACGGTCTCCCTCCCGCGCGGGAGCACCGAGGTGGAGCCGGACAGGGCATCGACCACCGGCCGGAGCCGCTTCGGCAGCACCTGGTCGAGCACCGTGAGCGCGCGCAGCGAATCCTCGCCCAGGCCGTCGATGCCGGTGCCCGCCGCCAGCCGCAGGCCCACCGCGACGGCGACGGCGCTGGCGTCGTCGAACACCAGCGGCGGCATCGCCGCGCCGGGGGACAGGCGGTAGCCGCCGCCGTGCCCCTGCGTCGACTCCACCGGGTAGCCGAGGGTGCGGAGCCGCTCGATGTCGCGGCGCACGGAGCGGTCGGTCACCTCCAGGCGGGCCGCCAGGGCGGCGCCGGACCACAGGGGGCGCGCCTGCAGCAGGCCCAGGAGTCGGAGGAGCCGGGCGGCCGTGTCGGTCATGGATCCAGATTCCCACATCTTCACGGACCGATCCTGTCCGCAAAGGGGTTCAGAGTGGTCAGTGCAGAACGACCACGGAGAACGACCACGAAGACCGACCCCAAGGAGAGTGCGCCATGCCGTTCCTCACCCGGACCATCACCAGCGAGAACGACGGGCTCGCCGCGTTCGCCGCGCAGCAGCTGCGGCAGATCGCCGCGAGCCTGCACGGCCTCACCGACGAGCAGATCCGCGACACCCCCAGCGCCTCGAAGATGAGCCTGGGTGCGCTCGCCCGGCACGTCCTGTTCGTGTCGTCGAAGGGGCTGCTGGCGCAGCTCGATCCGGACTTCGTCCCACAAACGGGCGGCTACGACGAGGCCGATCTGGCCGCCGGCGGGGTCCAGCCGGGCGCGGTGCGCGCGGGCGACACCGCCGGGGTGCTGATCGCGGAGCTGCGGGCGCAGGCCGAGTGGATCGAGGAGCACCTGGCGACGGCCGATCTCGAGCGCCCCATCCCGGTACCCGACCAGCCCTGGTTCCCCAAGGACATCGCCGCCTGGCCGCTGCGCTGGGTGGCGCTGCACGCCATCGAGGAGTACGCGCGCCACGCCGGGCACGCCGACATCATCCGCGAGTCGATCGACGGCAAGGGCGCCTACGAGCTCAACGACCTCGCCGACGCCGCGGCGGCGGCCGCCGTCTGAGCGGGCCGTGCGGGGGTGGCCGGGCGCGCCACCGGCGGCGGCGCGCCCGGCTACCGATACGATCGGGGCGACAGGCGGCTGCCGGGTATGCAGTCGCCGTGACGAACGAGTAGGAGCCCCTCAGCCGTGTCTTCCGGATCCGCGCACACCCTCGCAGCACCCACCGTCCGGGTCGCGGCGGGCACCTCGGTGGGCAGAGCAGTCCACGACGCCGGCCTGCCCGGCAAGGGGCCCGACGCCATCGTCGTCGCCCGCGACGCGGAGGGCCGGCTGCGCGACCTGTCCTGGGTGCCCGAGGAGGACGTGGAGGTCGAGGCCGTCGCGGCCGGCACGGAGGACGGGCGCAGCGTCATCCGCCACTCGTGCGCGCACGTGCTCGCGCAGGCGGTGCAGCAGGAGTTCCCCGCCGCCAAGCTCGGCATCGGCCCGCCCATCGAAAACGGCTTCTACTACGACTTCCTGGTCGACGAGCCGTTCACCCCGGAGGATCTCGCCCGCCTCGAGAAGCGGATGAAGAAGATCATCAAGGCCTCCCAGCGGTTCTCGCGACGCGTGGTGGACGACCTCGACGACGCCCGCGCCGAGCTGGCCTCCGAGCCGTTCAAGCTCGAGCTCATCGACGACAAGTCCGGCATCGACGACCCCGAGGTCATGGAGGTCGGCGGCGCCGAGCTGACGATCTACGACAACCTCGACCCGCGCTCCGGCGAGCGTGTCTGGGCCGACCTGTGCCGCGGTCCGCACATCCCCACCACCAAGCACATCCCCGCGTTCCGGCTCACCCGCAGCTCGGCCGCCTACTGGCGCGGCGACCAGTCCCGCGAGGGGCTGCAGCGCATCTACGGCACCGCCTGGGAGTCGGCGGAGCGGCAGGACGAATACCTGGAGCTGCTGGCCGAGGCGGAGAAGCGCGACCATCGCCGGCTCGGCGCCGAGCTCGACCTGTTCAGCTTCCCCGACGAGCTGGGATCCGGCCTGCCGGTGTTCCATCCCAAGGGCGGCATCATCCGCCAGGAGATGGAGAACTACTCGCGCAAGCGGCACGTGGAGGAGGGGTACGAGTTCGTCCACACCCCGCACATCACCAAGCAGAACCTCTACGAGGTCTCGGGCCACCTCGACTGGTACCGCGAGGGCATGTTCCCGGCGATGCACATCGACGAGGAACTGAACGAGGACGGCACCGTGCGCAAGCCGGGGCAGAACTACTTCCTCAAGCCCATGAACTGCCCCATGCACAACCTCATCTTCCGCTCGCGCGGCCGCTCCTACCGCGAGCTGCCGCTGCGGCTGTTCGAGTTCGGCTCGGTGTACCGCTACGAGAAGTCGGGCGTGGTGCACGGGCTCACCCGCGTGCGGGGCATGACGCAGGACGATGCGCACATCTACTGCACCCGCGAGGAGATGCGCGCCGAGCTCACCCGCACGCTCGAGTTCGTCCTGGGCCTGCTCAAGGACTACGGCCTGGACGACTACTACCTCGAGCTGTCCACCAAGGACCCCGACAAGTACGTCGGCGACGACGCCACCTGGGAGGAGGCCACCGAGACGCTGCGCGAGGTGGGCCAGGCCTCGGGGCTCGAGCTGGTGCCCGACCCGGGCGGCGCCGCCTTCTACGGCCCCAAGATCTCGGTGCAGGTCAAGGACGCGCTGGGCCGCAACTGGCAGATGTCGACCATCCAGCTCGACTTCAACCAGCCCGAGCGGTTCGAGCTCGAATACACCGGCTCCGACGGCGCCAAGCACCGCCCGGTGATGATCCACCGCGCGCTGTTCGGCTCGATCGAGCGGTTCTTCGGCGTGCTCACCGAGCACTACGCGGGCGCGTTCCCGGCGTGGCTGGCGCCCGTGCAGGTGGTGGGCATCCCGGTGGCCGAGGCCTTCGAAGAGCACCTGTTCGAGGTGACGGCGCAGCTGAAGAAGGCCGGCGTGCGGGCCGAGGTGGACACCTCCGATGACCGCATGCAGAAGAAGATCCGCACCCACACCACCCAGAAGGTGCCGTTCATGCTGCTGGCCGGCGAACGCGACGTGGAGGCGGGCGCCGTGAGCTTCCGGTTCCGCGACGGCACCCAGGTCAACGGCGTGCCCGTGGCGGAGGCGGTGAAGCTGATCACCGGCTGGATCGCGCGGCACGAGAACGCCTCGCCCACGGCGGGCCTGCTGCGCGGGCAGGACGCCTAGTGGCGGTGGCAGACGAGGCGCGGCCCGGCGGCATCCACGCGGCCGGGGCCGGCGACGACGACCGTCTCGAACGCATCTGGACGCCGCACCGGCTGACGTACGTCACCGAGGCGCCGGCGGTGCCGCCGGGCGAGTCGACGGGGTGCCCGCTGTGCGACATCCCCAGGATGAGCGACGAGGACGGCCTGGTCGTCGCCCGCGGCGAGTCGGTGTATGCGGTGCTCAACCTCTACCCGTACAACCCGGGGCACCTCATGGTGCTGCCGTACCGCCACGTGGCGGGGCTCGAGGAGCTCGACGCCGCCGAGAGCGCGGAGCTGATGTCGTTCACCCAGCACGCGCTGCGCACCATCCGCTCGGTGTCGCACCCGCACGCCTTCAACGTGGGCATCAACCTGGGCGCGGCGGCCGGCGGCTCGCTGGCCGCGCACCTGCACCAGCACGTGGTGCCGCGCTGGGGCGGCGACGCCAACTACATCACCGTCGTCGGCGGCACCAAGGTCCTTCCGCAGCTGCTGGGCGACACGCGCACGCTGCTGTCCGAGGCCTGGTCGGCATGCTGAACGTCTTCGCGCGCGCGTCGGTGGGCAAGGTGACGCTGCCCATCGGCCGCCGGCTGGTGCGCATGGGCGTGACGCCCGACATGATCACCATCGTCGGCACCGTGGCGTCCATCGCCGCCGCGCTGACGCTGTTCCCGTCGGGACACCTGTTCTGGGGAACCATCGTCATCTGGTTCTTCGTCATGTTCGACATGCTCGACGGCGCCACCGCCCGGGCGCGCGGCGGCGGCACCCGCTACGGCGCGGTGCTCGACGCCACCTGCGACCGCATCGCCGACGGGGCCATCTTCGCGGGCCTGGCCTGGTGGGTGGTATACCACCTCGACGACACCGTCGCGCACCGGCTGCTGCTGGTGGTCACGCTGATCTCGCTGGTCACCTCGCAGGTGATCTCGTACGCCAAGGCGCGCGCCGAGGCGAGCGGCCTCAACGGCGACGGCGGCCTCATCGAGCGCCCCGACCGCCTCATCATCGTGCTCGTCGGCGCCGGCCTCACCGGCCTGGGCCTGTGGTGGGCGATCCACGTGGCCATGTGGATCCTCGCGGTCGGCAGCGTCGTCACCGTGGGCCAGCGCATGCGCTCGGTGCGCAACTCGCCGGGCGCGCGCGATCTCATCCCGCCGTCCGCACAGCCCGCCGGCGACGGCGACGCGGAGGCCGGCAGGTGACGGCGCGGCCGCCGCTGGGGGAGCGGCTCAGCGACGCCGGATACGCCGCCGGATGGCGCGCCGTGCGCCTGCTGCCGGAATCGGTGGCGCGGCGCGGCTTCGATCTGGGCTCCGACCTGGCGTTCCGGCGCGGGGCAGGCCAGGGGCAGCTGCGCGCCAACCTGGCGCGCGTGATGGGGTGCACCCCGGATCGGGTGCCCGACGAGCTCCTGCGCGCGTCGCTGCGCTCGTACGCGCGGTACTGGCGCGAGGCCTTCCGCATGCCGTCGATGGACCTCGCCGCGGCCGCCGCGCGCGTGGACGCCTCGGTGCAGGGCCAGGAGCACCTGGCCGCCGCGATGGAGGCGGGCCGCGGGGCGGTGCTGGTGCTGCCGCACTCGGGCAACTGGGACATGGCCGGCGTGTGGCTGGTGCACGCCTGGGGCCGGTTCTCGACGGTCGCCGAGCGGCTCAAGCCGGAATCGCTGTTCCGCCGCTTCGTCGACTACCGCGAGGGCCTCGGGTTCGAGGTGTTCCCGCTCAGCGGCGGCGAGCAGCCCCCGTTCGGGCTGCTGCGCGATCGGCTGCGCGACGGCCGGGTGGTGTGCCTGCTAGGCGAGCGCGACCTCACCGGGCGGGGCGTGCCGGTGGAGTTCTTCGGCGAGCGCACCAGCATGCCCGCCGGGCCGGCGAAGCTGGCGGCGGAGACGGGCGCGGCGCTGCTGCCGGTGCACTGCTGGTTCACCGACGGCGGGTGGGGCTTCTCGATCGACCCGCCGGTGGACCCGGCCGCCGGCGTCGACGCCGCCACCCAGCAGGTGGCCGACGTGTTCGCCCGCAACATCGCGGCGCATCCGGCCGACTGGCACATGCTGCAGCCGCTGTGGTGGTCCGACCTGTCCGACGAGCGGCGCGCCCGCCTCGAGAAGGGGTAGCCGGCGGTGACCGACCTGCAGCGCCCGCTGAGCATCGGGATGGTCTGCCCCTATTCGTTCGATGTGCCGGGCGGGGTGCAGGCGCACGTGGCCGAGCTGGCGCAGGTGTTCCTCGCGCGCGGGCACCACGTCAGCGTGCTCGCCCCCGCGTCGCCGTCCGTCGACCTGCCGCCCTACGTGGTCTCCGCCGGGCGTGCCGTGGCGATCCCGTACAACGGCTCCGTCGCCCGGCTGCGCTTCGGCGTGGGCACCTACGCGCGCATCCGGCGGTGGATCCGCGACAACGACTTCGACGTGCTGCACATCCACGAGCCCAACGCGCCGAGCCTGTCGATGCTGGCGCTCAAGGTGGCCGAGGGGCCGATCGTCGCCACCTTCCACACCTCCACCACCCGGTCGCTGGTGCTCGCCACGTTCCAGGGCGTGCTGCGGCCGTACCACGAGAAGATCGCGGGCCGCATCGCCGTCTCCGAGCTGGCGCGCCGCTGGCAGGTGCAGGCACTGGGCGCGGACGCGGTGGAGATCCCCAACGGGGTGGACGTGTCCTCGTTCGCCCGGGGCCCGCTGCTGGACGGCTACCCGCGTGAGGGCGGCACCGTGCTGTTCCTGGGGCGCTACGACGAGCCGCGCAAGGGCATGGGGGTGCTGCTGGAGGCGCTGCCCGAGCTGGTGCGCCGCCACCCGCGCCTGCAGGTGCTGGTGGTGGGGCGCGGCGACGAGGCCGAGCTGCGCGAGCGCGCCGGCGCGCTGTCCGGGCACCTGCGGCTGCTGGGCCAGGTGAGCGACGAGGAGAAGGCCGCCGCGATGCGCAGCGCCGACGTGTACGTGGCGCCGAACCTGGGCGGGGAGAGCTTCGGCATCGTGCTGGTCGAGGCCCTCGCCGCGCACACCCCGGTGGTGGCGAGCAGGCTCGACGCGTTCCGCCGGGTGCTGCGCGACGGCGCCGCGGGCGTGCTCACCGGGGTGGGGGACGCCGCCGCGCTGGCCGAGGGCGTCGACCGGGTGCTCACCGACGCCGCGCTGCGCGCACGCCTGGTGGCCGCCGGCGACGCCGTGGTGCGCACCTACGATTGGCCCGTGGTGGCCGATCAGATCCTGCGCGTGTACGAGACGGTCATGGTGGGCGACCGGCGGGTGCGGGCGGTGGGCCGGTGACGGTCTCGGCGCTCACCGTCGTCCTCGTCGGGCTCGTCCTGGCGCTGGTGGTGCTCGTGGGCCTGTGGGCGTACGGCACCGCCAACCGGCTCGACCGGCTGCACGTGCGCACCGACCTGGCCTGGCAGGCGCTCGATGCGGCGCTGGCGCGGCGGTCGGTGGTGGTGCGCTCGCTGGCGCACGACCTGCCCGAGGACGCCGCGGCCGCCCTGGTGGACCTGTCGCTGCGGGCCGAGAGGGTGGACCGGCCCGGCCGCGAGCGGGCCGAGAACGCGCTCTCCCGCGCGCTGGCGGGCATCGACGCGGCCGCCGTGGGCCAGGCGCACGCGGCCGCGCTGGCCGCCGCCGACGCCCGCGGGCTCAGC
>CAZDSL010000117.1:0-8527 GCA_964507655.1 uncultured Mycobacteriaceae bacterium
TAGACGATCGCGGGCAGCGTGCCGGCGTCGACGGGGCGGTAGGCGCGGATGCGCAACGGCCCGTGCGGGCCGTCGGCGGTGTGGTCGTCCACCCGGTGCATGTGCGGGCCGGGGGGTTGCGGCACCGCGTCGAAGGCGGCGCGCGCGGCCTCCACGCCCGACTCGTGCATGGGCACCCACGAGGAGCGCGTGCCCAGGTACTCGCGGACGTCGGGGTCGAGTTCGAGCATCGGGGTCCTCCTTCGGGACGTCAGGACGTGACTTTGGCGTCGGTGTCGGGGCGGATGCGCCCGGCCGCCCAGTCGCGGCGCACGTCGTCGCCCATCCGCGAGACGAAGGCGTCGAGGTGGTCCCACATCGAGTGCGACACCGACATCTCGCCGTCCGCCATCACCTCGCCGATCAGCTGCGACCACGCCTCCGGGCTGTGCTCGGCGGTGCAGGCGCCCGGCGATTCCGCCTGCACCACGCGCGCCGCCTGCCCTCCCCCGACGGCGAAGATCTCGCCGGTCAGGGCCGTGTCGGCGTGCAGCAGGTAGGCGGCGAACGCGGCGACGGCCTCCGGCGGGAAGTGCCGCTCGAGGAACTCCGCGAACGTCGGCGACTGGATGCCGGCGGTCGAGCGCGTCCACGCCGAGGGGAGGATCGCGTTGGAGCGGATTCCGGGCCGCCGCCCGAGTATCGCCTGGGTGCGCGTCAGCGAGAGGATCCCGCCCTTCGCCGCCGCGTAGCCGGGCATGGCCGGGGCGCCGAAGCTGCCGCTGGACGAGATGTTGAGGATGCGGCCGTCGCCGGACGCCTCGAGGTGCGGCCAGGCGGCCTCGCTGATCCGGTGCGCCCCGCGCAGGTGCACGTCGATGAGCGTGTCGAAGCTGCCGCCGGCGCCGGCGTTGTTGATGACGATGTCGAGCCGGCCGCAGGCGTCGACGGCGCGCTGCACGATCGACTCGGCCTCCGTCACCACGTCACCGGTGATGCCGACCGCCTTGCCGCCGGCCTCGGTGATCATGCGCACCGCGTCGTCGGTGCCGGGCGCGCTCTCCCCGCCCGACCAGTCGCGGCCCAGGTCGTTGATCACCACCGTGCCTCCTCGGGACGCGAGCTCGCGGGCGTAGGCCAGCCCGAGGCCGAAGGTGGACACGCCTGTGATCAGCGCCACCTGCCCGTCGAATCGGAGTTCCTGCATGTCGACACGCCTTTCGTAGGTTGCTCCGGTGATCGCGCGAGGCGGGCGGACGGCCCGTGCGTCCGCATCGCCGGCGATGGAACGGGATGCTAAGCCACCCGCGGCGCATCCACCATCCTTTTCGCCCGTTTACCGATACTTCCATCCGATTACTGAACTATGAGTATGGACAACAGCCTGAACGTCGCCTAGTGTCCCGGGTCACAGAGCGGGCCCGGTCCGCGGCCCGCACCGCCGCCGGGCCGCTGCGGCCCCCACAGCCCGAAGGAGACGCATCCATGACGGTCGAAGTCGATGCGACGATCTCGCCCGGTCACCCGTGGCCGGGCATCACCGACGAACCGCTGCTGCACACGCACCTCGCCCACGCCGA
Source organism: uncultured Mycobacteriaceae bacterium (assembly GCA_964507655.1). GTDB lineage: Bacteria > Actinomycetota > Actinomycetes > Mycobacteriales > Mycobacteriaceae > Tomitella. The sequence goes on from CAZDSL010000117.1 coordinate 1,560, forward strand.
TCCGGGCGTGCTGCTCGCAGTGCTCGTGCAGCTCACCGGCGACGCGGCGCTGCTCGACCGCTACGCGCCGGCGATCACGCACGTGCCCGATCCGCCCGAGCGGGCAGGCACCACCGACGCCGGCACCGCGGGCGCGATCGTCGACGCGGTGGTCGCCGCGCTCGCCTCCCGCGAAGGCCCGGCCGGGAGCACGGGCCCCACCGCGGAGGGCCCCACCGTCGAGAATCCCACCGACGACCGGGCCGGCTCCCCCGCCGACGCCCCGGCCGTCTTCTCCCGCCTGGTGCGGCTGGCCCTCGGCGTCGAGCTCGACGCCGAGTACCTGCCGATGCTCGCCCAGCAGGGCGGCTTCCACCTCGACCGGCCCGGCCGCGCCCGCGAGGCCCCGCTGCCGCCCACCACCGACCTCGCGATCATCGGCGGCGGCCTCGCCGGCATCGCCGCGGCCATCGAGGCGCAACACGACGGGATCCCCTACCGCATCTTCGAGCGCAACGACGACCTCGGCGGCACGTGGCTCACCCAGACCTACCCCGGCGTCGGCGTCGACACCCCGTCCTCGTACTACTCGCTGTCCTCCGAGCTCAACCCCGGCTGGACCAGCTACTACCCCAAGGGCGCCGAGTACCAGGAGTACCTGCGCACGATCGCCGCCAAGCACGACCTGTACGCGCACACGCGCTTCGGCGCCGAGGTCGAGTCGATGACGTGGGACGAGGACGCGGCGGTGTGGCGCCTGCGCGTCCGCGACGCCGACGGCACCGTCGCCACCACCACCGCCGCGGCCGTCGTCACCGCGATGGGCTACCTCAACCGGCCCAAGTACCCGGACGTCCCGGGAAGGGACCGCTTCGCCGGCACCTCCCTCCACTCGGGCGAGTGGGACCCTTCGCTGGACCTGCGCGGGAAGCGCGTGGCGGTGGTCGGCGCGGGGTGCACCGCCGCCCAGATCGTCGATTCCATCGCCGACGACGTGGCCCACCTGACGCTCATCCAGCGCCAGCCGCACTGGGTGGGGCCCCGCAAGCGCGAGAGCGACGACGTGCCCGAGCACCACCGCTGGCTCTCGGCGCACCTGCCCTACTACGCGAACTGGCTGCGGCTCAAGGCGTTCTGGGGTTCGGCCGACAGCGCGTACCCGGTGGTGATCGTCGACCCCGAGTGGGCGGCCGGGCACCTGTCGATCTCGCGGGCCAACGACGCGCTGCTGCAGGACTGCCTGGCCTACATCGAGCGCACCTTCGGCGCGGGCACGGAGCTGGCGGCCAAGGTGACGCCGGACTTCGCGCCGTTCGGCAAGCGCATCATCCGCGACCCCGGCGGCTACTACGAGGCGCTCACGCGCGAGCACGTGGACGTGGTGACCGAGCAGCCCGCCGAGATCGTCCCGCGCGGCATCGTCACCGAGGCCGGGGAGCTGATCGAGGCCGACGTCATCGTCTACGCCACCGGCTTCCACCTGGACTTCCTGTCGTCGTTGGAGATCCGGGGGCGCGGCGGCCGCACGCTCGCCGAGGAGTGGGACGGCAATCCGCGCGCCTACCGCGGCGGGATGGTGCCGGGCTTCCCGAACCTGTTCATCACCTCGGCCCCCAACGCCAACCCCAGCCACGGCGCGGGCAACAACTTCGGCATCGAGGTGGCCGTGCACTACCTCGTCGAGTGCCTGCACCTCATGGCCGAGCGGGGCGCCCGCGCCATCGAGCCCACCCGCGAGGCCTACGACGAGTACGTCGAGCGGATCGACCGCGACATGGAGCGCACCGTGTGGCGGCACACCGACAACGCGCACACCTACTACCGCAACGACTCCGGCCGGGTGGTGGTGGCGTGCCCGTGGCGGCTGGTGGACGTGTGGAACGAGCACCGCGCCCCCGTCGAGGAGCACTTCATCCTCCGCTGAGCCAAGGGAAGGGAACCAGACCATGAGCACGCACACCTCGTCCGGGGAGCATGCCGACGGCCTCGCGGATTCGTCCGTGGCGCCCGGCCGGCCCACCCGCTACTGGATCGGGATCCTCGCCGTGATCCTGCTGCTCACCGAGCAGTCGGCGCTGGGGTTCTCGCTGATCGCGCCCGCGCTGCCGCACGTGGGCGCCGAGTTCCACACCACGGCCGTCGTGTGGGTGATGACGGCGTTCACGCTGTCGGGGGCGGTGGCCTCCCCCATCCTCGGCAAGCTCGCCGACCGCTACGGCAAGAAGCGGATGCTGGTGGCCACGGCGGCGATCGGCGCGCTCGGGGCGCTGCTCTCGGCCACGGCCCCCACGTTCGCGGTGCTCGTCGCCGGACGTTTCCTGTCCGGCGTCGCGTTCGCGTGCATGGCGCTGGGGTACACGCTGATCCGCGACATCTTCCCGCAGCGGCTGCAGGCGACGGCGATCAGCCTGGCCAACACCGGGGTGGGGTTCGTGGGGGTGGCGGCGCTGCTGCTCGCCGGGGTGCTGCTCGATCACCTGGGCGTGCGCTCGGTGTTCTGGTTCGCCTTCGCCTTCTGCGCGCTCGGGGCCGTGCTCACCGCGCTGTGCGTGCCCGAGACGCCCGTCCGGTCGCGCTCGCGCATCGACTGGGCCGGGGCCGTGCTGCTCACCGCCAGCGTGTTCGTCATCATGCTGGGGCTCTCGCGCAGCAAGGAGTGGGGGCTGGGCGACGGCCGGACGCTGCTGTGCCTGGCGATCGCGCTCGCCGGGTTCGCCGTGTGGGTGTGGTGGGAGCGCCGCACCGAGGAGCCGCTGATCCGGCTGGGGCTCATCGCGAACCCGACGCTGCGGTGCATCCTCATCGGCGGCGGCATCGCCTACGGTGCCACGACGCTGCTGGCGAGCCTGACGCCGATGCTGCTGCAGGCGCCCGAGTCCACCGGCTACGGCTTCGGGCTCTCGGCCACGCACATGGCCGGGTGGCTGCTGCCCGGCCAGCTGGCCATCGTCGCGAGTGGCTTCCTCGTCGGTGCGACGGCCCGGTCGGTCGGGTTCCGCCGGCAGCTCATCCTGGGCGCGGTGCTCATCGCCGTCGCCGCAGCCGTCCTCGCGACCGTGCCCACCGCGCCGGCCGTGGTGATTCTCATCTGGGTGGTGTTCGGCCTCGGCTGCATGATCTACGCGGCCGTGCCGAACCTGGTGCTCACCGTGCTGCCCGAGACCGAGCGCGCCTTCGGCTCGAACTTCGTGGGCGTCGCGCAGACCATGGCCGGCACGCTGATCTCCACCATCGGGTTCACCGTGCTCGCCGAGTATGTGCTGAGCACCGACGGCGGCGGGGTGGCGTACGAGTCGGGCGGGTTCCGCGGGGCGTTCCTCGTGGCCGCGGCGGCCGCGGTGATCGGCGCGCTCGTGTCCGTCGCGATCCCCCGGGCCCGCCGGGCGCGGGCCTGACCCTCCACCCCCTAATGAACGAAAGCGAGGACAACCGATGCCCGTCATCGACCCCGACAACACCTGGCGACCGCTGGAGCAGCGCCTGGCGCGGACGACCGACCCGCGCCACCGGGTGGTGCTCACCGCGGTGATCGAGCACATGAAGGCGGAGGCCGAGCCCGATCTCGACCGCCTCATGGCCACCCTCACCCACGCGCCGGACTATCGCTTCTGGCACGACGACCGCGACCGCGGCCCGAAGGGCGTCGACGGGGTACGCACGTACTACTCGGATCTCGTCGCGTCGGGGTCGAACGTGCTCGAGTTCGAGATCGACCGGTTGGTGCTCGACGACGACTGCCTGGTGACCGAGGGATTCCTCAAGCAGATCCTGCCCGGCGGGTATGCGGCGCGCATCGGGCTCACCGTCGACGACGAGGACGCGTACTACCTGGCCGTGTTCCGGCAGCTGATCCTCTGGCCGGTGGATGCGGACGGGAAGATCTGCGGCGAGGACTCATACAACTCGGCTCCGGCGAGCGTGACGAAGCTGGCCGAGGAGGAGCTGCCGGGGAGGTTGCGGAGATCATAAGGAAGTCTGGATGCGCCGCGGCTACAGCCACTCATCCTCGAGCGCGGCGATCACCGCGTCATCGTCTCGGCGCCGGTACGCGCTGATAACCCGGCGCGGCCGATCCTCCCCCGCAAGCCCCACCGCAGCGGGCAGGACCGCCGTCCCGTCCGCATCGGGTGCCACACCACTTGGCCAAGCCGTACACGTCCTTGGCGGCTCAAGCGAGCCGCTGGTCCGATCCAAGTCGGCCGCGGACTCTACGCGGACAACACTCGACGTTCATCCGCGCGAACAGCTCGTCAAATTCGAGAGACTCGCCCTCAGCAGGGAGCACCTGCGTAGCGAGGTCGGCAGCGGGCCCGGCCGGCGCGTGCAGATGCTCGTGCTGGCGCTGGAACGCGCAAGACTCGAGCCAGACATCGGGCTCATCGCCCTGCATCGCGTTCATGGCGGCGAAGTCCGCCCTGGCACGACCCCGTGCTCGTCGGCCAGCTCGTCGAAGAGCGCCCGCGTCCGTGCCCGTGAAGTCTCAAGCGTCGGTACCGCTGCCCAGTTGTCCTCCATGGTGAAGGCGTCGTCCCGGTTGTCCAGCAAGCGCCATCTGGGCACGTCCAACAGCTCGACTCTTTCAGCAAGCACCGGATGTTACAGGGTGGGCCGACCGATCGCGACAACAGGGTCGACGTCAATTCAGATGCTCCGCTGTCCAGCCGTCCGCAAGAATCTTCACTGCGCCAGCTCCTGCTTCCCAAGCTGAATACGCGGGTTCGATTCCCGTCATCGGCTCCACCGAAGATCCCTGGTCAGGACACGTTCCGACCAGGTATTCATCTGTCTCTGCCGTCGGCCTGCACCTCGGCTGTACCTTGGGAACGCTGCACGGGCTCTCATAGCCGCATGAGATACTCCGGACCGTGACCAACGCTAACGACACCGCCCACCAAGGTAGCCAGAGCGTCCTGTTCGGCTCAAAGAAGTGCTTCATTGCGTCTCCGATTGGCAGCAGTACGGATTCAGTACGTGAACGAAGCGATCTTGTTCGGGAGTTCATCATCGATGAAGCTCTCAGTCCACTCGGATTCAAGACGGTCCGTGCGGATGATATCGAAAAGTCGGGCGAGATCACTACTCAAATCGTCAGTGAGCTTATTGAATCCGATCTCGTCATAGCAGACCTGACCGGACAGAATGCGAATGTATTCTACGAGCTAGCCGTTCGTCACTCATTTCGAAAACCTTATATTCAGATAGTCGAAGAAGGCGAGCAGCTTCCGTTCGACGTGAGAGCATTCCGAACGGTTTTCGTGGATCACCAGAATCTTAAAAGCGCCGCGGAAGCCCGCGAAACAATCAAGCAAATGGTTCACGATATCGAAGGCGGCGCAGACGTCCAGTCACCAGTCACCCATGCGGTGAACAGGCAGACGCTGGAAGACTCCAAAGATCCCAGCGGAAAAGAGCTTGCTCAGATCGCGGAGGTTGTCGAAAGCATCGACATTCGAATGCGTCGACTTGAGCGCCACAACGGCAACTCAGCCTCCAGACAGCGACTGGCTGTTAGTGAACTCATGAAACTGTTGGACGCAGCGATTTCTCCAGGAAAGGAACTTTCCACTTCCGACTTCGACAGACTAGAGCTCATTGCCACAAAGATTCAAGACAGGGAACTAGGAAACTTCGTGAAACACATGAAGATGACTCTCCCACCCTTCTAGCCTCGTACTTTCGTGAGGCTGACGTGCCGGCCTGATCCGGTTCGGATGGGGTGTCTCGGCTGGTGACCGGTACCGGGGCATGGCCCGGCGCGGTCGGGTGGCGCCGGGGTCCACCGTCCCGGTACCGGTCTGTCCTTTCGTCTCAGAGGGGTGGGTTTCAGGGCTCTTCGACATCCGGAGTGCGTAGACGGCTGTCCGGCGAGCTGAGTGGGGACCACAACATGTAGGCGGGTCCTGCGGTGTGAGGATGAGAGTTGCGAAGCTTTCATCCACGACCACAGGACCCGCCTTGCAGCCTACCGAGACCGTCGCCGACACCATTTGCCGAGTAGTCGAGCTCGGCGTGACCATCACGAACGCCGCGATCAGCGAGACCACCACCTACATCGACTGCCACCCCGTCGTCGCCGACGACCGATGCCGCGGATGCGGGCAGACCGGCCTGCTGCGTGATCACGTCGACCGTGTCCTGACCGATCTGCCGATCTGCGGGCACCCCACCCGCCTCCGCGTACGGGTACCGCCCGTGATCTGCGAAAACCCCGACTGCGCGGGATTGATTTACCGGGTCGGCATCGACCGGGTCGCCGCCGGCCGCGCGAAGACGACCCGCCGCTGTACGCGTTGGATCCTCCAGCGCTTCGTCGTCGACACGATGTCGATCTCCGCCGTCGCCCGTAGCCTCGGCCTCGGCTGGGCCACCGTCAACGCCCTCGCTCTCGACGCGGTACGCGGCGTGGTGCTCGCCGACCCGCACCGCCTCGACACCGTCCGCCACCTCAGCGTGGACGAGCACAAGTGGAATCACGTCCGCGGCGACGGCGCCTCATCGTTCGTCACCGTCATCGTCGACCTGACCCCGGTCATCGACGGGATCGGCCCGGCGCGGCTACTCGACATGGCGCCGGGCCGCTCCGGGCAGGTCGTCGAAGCATGGCTCGATCGGCAGGATCCGAACGTCCGGCGCCGCATCCAGGTCGTCTCTCTCGACGGGTTCGCCGGCTACCACAAGGCTGCAGCGAGCGCCCTGCCGCAGGCGCGCACCGTGATGGACCCGTTCCACGTGGTGCACCTGGCCGCCGGCAAGCTCACCGTCTGCCGCCAAAGAGTTCAGCAGGCCACCCAAGGCCGTCGCGGCAGGTCAGGCGATCCGCTCTTCACTATCCGGCGGACACTGCTGACCCGGATGGATCTGCTCACCGAGAAGCAGGCACGCCGGCTCGGGGCCGTGCTCGCCGATCAGCGGCACGAGCCGATCGAGGCGTTCTACCTGGTGTATCAGGACCTGATCGACGCCTACGAGAACCCGGACCGCCGCGCCGG
>CAZDSL010000118.1:0-8498 GCA_964507655.1 uncultured Mycobacteriaceae bacterium
CGATCTGCATGATCTGCTCTTGGTAGACGATCAGGCCGTAGGTGTCGGCGAGGATCTCCTTGAGCGGCTCCTCGAGCTCCGGGTGGATGGGCGTGACCTTCTGGCGCCCGTTCTTGCGGTCGGCGTAGTCGTTGTGGGCGTTCATGCCCATCGGCCCGGGGCGGTACAGCGCCAGCACGGCGACGATGTCCTCGAAGCCGGTGGGCTGCATGCGGCGCAGCAGGTCGCGCATGGCCACGCCGTCGAGCTGGAACACGCCCAGCGTCTCGCCGCGGGCCAGCAGCTCATAGGTCTTGGCGTCGTCCAGGGCGAGCGTGTCGAGATCCAGGTCGATGCCGCGGTTGGCCTTGAGGTTGTCCAGCGCGTCGCCGAGCACGGTGAGGTTGCGCAGCCCGAGGAAGTCCATCTTCAGCAGGCCGATGGCCTCGCACGACGGGTAGTCCCAGCCGGTGATGATGGCGCCGTCCTGCGCGCGCTTCCACAGCGGGATCGCGTCCATGAGCGGCTGCGACGACATGATCACCGCGCACGCGTGCACGCCGGCGTTGCGGATCAGGCCCTCGAGGCCCAGCGCGGTGTCGTAGATGGTGCGCACGTCGGGGTCGGTCTCGATCAGCCCGCGCACCTCGGCCGCCTCGGCGTAGCGCTCGTGCTCCGGGTCGGTGATGCCGGCCACCGAGATGTCCTTGGCCATGATCGGCGGCGGCAGCGCCTTGGAGATCTTGTCGGCGATCTGGAAGCCGGGCTGGCCGAAGTGGACGCGGGCCGAGTCCTTGATGGCGGCCTTCGTCTTGATGGTGCCGAACGTGATGACCTGGGCGACCTTGTCCTCACCCCACCGCTCGGACGCGTAGCGCACCATCTCGCCGCGGCGGCGGTCGTCGAAGTCCATATCGATATCGGGCATCGACACGCGCTCGGGGTTGAGGAACCGCTCGAACAGCAGGCCGTGCGGGAGCGGGTCGATGTTGGTGATGCCCAGCGCGTAGGCCACCAGCGAACCGGCGGCCGAGCCGCGGCCCGGGCCCACCCGGATGCCCACCTCGTGCGCGTGCTTGACCAGGTCGCCCACCACCAGGAAGTAGGCGGGGAAGCCCATCTGCTCGATGACGCCGATCTCGTAGTCGGCCCGGTCGAGGTACTCGCGCGGCGGGCCGGACGGGAACCGGCGCTGCAGGCCGCGGGCGACCTCCTCGCGCAGCCACGACCCCTGGGTGTGCCCCTCCGGCACCGGGAAGACGGGCATCCGGTCGTGGTGCTCCCACACCTCGGCGTAGGACTCGACGCGCTCGGCCACCAGCAGCGTGTTGTCGCAGGCTCCGGGCACCTCCTCGTCGAACATGGCGCGCATGTCGGAGGCCGGCTTGAGGTAGTAGCCGTCGCCGTCGAACTTGAACCGGGTGGGGTCGCCCAGCGTCTTGCCCGTCTGCAGGCACAGCAGGGCCTCGTGCGTCTGGGCGAAGTCCTGCTTGACGTAGTGGCAGTCGTTGGTGGCCAGCGGCGGGATCTCCAGCTGCCGGGAGATGTCGAGCAGCCCCTCGCGCACGCGCCGCTCGATCGACAGGCCGTGGTCCATGACCTCGAGGAAGAAGTTCTCCTTGCCGAAGATCTCCTGCCACTTGGCGGCCGCCTCGAGCGCCTCGCGGTCGTGGCCCAGCCGCAGGCGCGTCTGCACCTCGCCCGACGGGCAGCCGGTGGTGGCGATGATGCCCTCGGCGTGCTCGGCGATGAGGTCGGCGTCCATGCGGGCCCACTTGCCCAGCTGGCCCTCGATCGACGCCAGCGACGAGAGCTTGAACAGGTTGTGCAGCCCGGTGGCGTTGCGGGCCACCATGGTCATGTGCGTGTAGGCGCCGCTGCCCGAGACGTCGTCGGACTTCTGGCTGCGGTCGCCCCACTGCACGCGCTTGGTGGTGAAGCGCGACTCGGGCGCCACGTACGCCTCGATGCCGATGATCGGCTTGATCCCCGACTTCACGGCCTGGTTGTAGAAGTCGCTGGCGCCGAACATGTTGCCGTGGTCGGTCATGCCGACGGCCGTCATGCCCAGGCGCTCGGCCTCCGCGAACAGCGGGCCCGTCTTGGCCGCGCCGTCGAGCATCGAATACTCGGTGTGGTTGTGCAGGTGCACGAACGATCCCGTGTCGGCCGCCGTCACGCCGCCTCCCCTGCCGCGCACCCCGTCACGAGACCCTCCGCCACGTCCTGCCCTGCCCTTCTGCGCGTTGTGCACCGTCCGACGGCACCGAGTCTAGGACCTCGCCGCGGCGGCGGCCCGCCGGTCCGCTCACCCCAGCAGCGGCGTGGCCGGGCGCACCGCGAAACCGCCGAACACCGCGTCGGCGGGCAGCGCGTCGACGGCCGCCACGCCGTCGCGCCCGGCCACCGTGCGCAGCTGATCGAGCCTCGCGTGCACCACCAGACCCACCACGCAGCCGCAGCCGCCGCGCAGCGCGTCCACCACGCGGCCCGCGGTGCCGGTGGTGCCGGCCGAGGAGGCGACGGTGTCGGCGGCCACCCCCTGCGCCGTCGACACCATGGCCGCCGGGTCGTCGGCGGCGGGCACCTGCACGGCCGTCACGGGCGTCTGCGCGTCGTCGAGGGGCACGTGCACCAGCACCTCCGAGATGCGCACCGGCGCGGCCGCGGCGGCCGCCGCGGCCGCGGACACCCCGCCCGGCAGCGAGACCAGCGCCCAGTGCAGGGCGGCCGGGTCGCCGGGCTGCTCGAGCGACTGCGCGGCCCGCGCGGTGTACTCCGCGGCCGTCTCGGAGTTGTCGGGCCCCAGCGCGTCGGTGGTGACCGGGGGCGGGGGGATCGGGTTGGCGCGGCCCACGAGGTAGACGGCGACGACCACGACGATCACCGCCAGCGCCGTCCACGCCCCCGCGGGGATGCGCCGCAGAAGGCTCATGCCGCCTCGCGCAGCACCGCGAGCGCACGACGCAGGTCGGCGGGATACTCGCTGGTGAACGACACCTGGCGGCCGTCGCCGGGGTGGGTGAACGCCAGCGACCGCGCGTGCAGCCACTGCCGCTCCAGGCCCAGGCGCTTGGCCAGCACCGGGTCGGCGCCGTAGGTGAGGTCACCGCAGCACGGGTGGTGCAGCGCGGAGAAGTGCACGCGGATCTGGTGGGTGCGCCCCGTCTCGAGGTGCACGTCGAGCAGGCTCGCCGCGCGGAACGCCTCGACCGTGTCGTAGTGGGTGACGCTGCGCTTGCCGTCGGTGCGCACCGCGAACTTCCACTCGCCGCCGCGCGCGTGCCCGATGGGGGCGTCGACGGTGCCGCTGGACGGGTCGGGGTGCCCCTGCACCAGCGCGTGGTAGCGCTTGTCCACCGTGCGCTCCTTGAACGCGCGCTTGAGCCGGGTGTAGGCGAGCTCCGAGGTGGCCACCACCATCACGCCCGAGGTGCCCACGTCGAGGCGGTGCACGATGCCCTGGCGCTCGTGCACGCCCGAGGTGGAGATGCGGAAGCCGGCCGCCGCCAGGCCGCCCACCACGGTGGGGCCCGTCCAGCCGACGCCGGAGTGCGCGGCCACGCCGGCGGGCTTGTCGACCACCACGATGTGCTCGTCGGAGTACAGGATGTCCATGCCCTCCACCGGCCGCGCCTCCACGGTGAGGGGGCGCTCCGGCTCGGGCATGTCCACGTCGAGCCAGACGCCGGCGCGCAACCGCTCGGACTTGCCGCAGGCGACACCGTCGATGCGCACGGCGCCCGACTCCGCGAGGTGCGCGATCACGTTCCGCGAGAGCCCCGTGAGCCGCGCGAGGGCCGCGTCGAGCCGCATGCCGTCGAGTCCGTCCGGCACCGGGATCGTGCGGGTGTCAGGCATCGTCGCCACCGTCCTTCCTGCGGGCGGCGTCGCCGTCGCGCGCATCGTCGTCCTCGTCGACCGGCTCCTCCGGGTGCGCCTGCGGCTCCACCCCGAACAGCGCGAGCCCCGCCAGCAGCACGGCCCCGACGGTGATGCCCGAGTCGGCCAGGTTGAACACCGGGAACGAGCCGACCGCGATGAAGTCGACCACATGCCCCTCGAGCGGGCCCGGCGCGCGGAAGAGCCTGTCGACCAGGTTTCCCAGCGCGCCGCCCAGCACCAGCCCCAGGCCCACCGCCCACCAGGCGGAGGTGAGCCGCCGCCCGTACCGGACGATGCCGATCACCACCAGCAGCGCGACGATCGAGAGGATCCAGGTGAGCCCGGTGGCCATCGAGAACGCCGCGCCGGGGTTGCGGATGAGGCTGAAGCGCACCGTGTCGTCGATCAGCCGCACCGGGTCGCCGGGCGTCATCCACGCCACCACGAGCACCTTGCTGAGGATGTCGAGCGCCAGCACCACGACCGCCACCGCGCCGAGGATCGCCACGCGCGGCACCCTGCCGCCCGCGGCGGACGGCCTGTCGTCCTGCGTCACTGACTGCCCTCCGCGGTCGCCCGGCACCTGCTCGCTCACCCCGCCATCATCCCCCATCGACCGCACCGCCCCCCGCGACCACCCCCGTTCCGGCGCGGACGCCCCCTTCCGCACCTTGCGCGCAGAGGCCCCGGACGCGCCGGTGGCGCCGTCCCGCGCGGGACGGCGCCACAGGCGCGGTGCGGTGCGCGGCTAGCTGCCGGCCGGCGCCGGGCAGGCCGGGCTCTGGATGCCGATCACGTTCGCCAGGCCGCAGACGAACTGGCCGTCGAGGCGCCACTTGCCGTCGACCGCGAGCAGCGTGGCCTCGCCGGTGTTGGTCTGGCCGTTGAAGTCGGCCGAGAACGGGACGCTGAGCACGTCGCCGTCCGGCGGCAGGATGGGGCCGACGACGGCGATGTCGGTGAGCGAGCCGTCCGCCTTGGCGGCCTCGACCTTGTCGGACAGCGTCTGCAGCAGCTGCGGGTCGGCATCGAGGCCGGTCACCAGGTCGGTCTTCTGCTCCAGCGGCACCGACGGGTCGAGCGCCGTCTGCAGCTGCGCGTTGAGCTCCTCGACGGACGGCGTGGGCGGCACGGAGCTGTCGGCGCCGGCGGCGGCGTCGGACTCGGTGGTGGCGGCGGGCGCGGTGGTGGTGGTCGTGGCCGAGCCGCCCTCGTCGGAACCGCACGCGGTGAGGGCCAGGGCGATGGCGGCGCCCGCGCCGAGCGCGGCGGCGGTCTTGCGGAGTTTCACAGGCACGTCCTCTGTCTTGTGCGACCGGAACCGGGCCGGTCTGCCGTCAGGGTCGTCCGGCGGGCGACGCGGCGGGCGCAGGGCTCGTCCGCGTCCCCGGCGCGCCGGCACCCGGCCGGAACTCGGCTACCACTATGCCAAAACGTCGTCCTCCCCCGCCGCGGCGCCGCCTCCGTCGTCGTCCTCGTCGGCGGCACCGGCAGTCCAGCGGTGCGGCCAATCCAGGCTGTCGAGGGGGTCGGCGGGCGTGAGCGCCGGATCGTCCGCGCGATAGGTGCCGATGGGCCCCGGCCCCGTGGCCCGGGTCTCGAAACGGACCGTGACCACGCCGTGTCCGCTGCCCTGCACCCAGCCGTGCCCGCGCACGTCGTGGCGCACGTCGTCGCCCGCCCGCAGCCCCTCGCCCGGCGTCCGCGCCCGGGCCGGCGGCGGCGCGGCACGCCCGTCGCCGCCCTCGGGGTGAGGCATCTCACCCCCGGGCGTGTCGCCCTCGCCGGCGCCGCCGGCGTCGAGCTCGTGGAAGAGCACCGTCTGCTGCAGCGCCGTCAGGCCCGCGAAGCCCACCCCCACCAGCCGGACGGGGCCGATCTCCGCCGGGTCCACCGCCAGGCGGTGCGCGGCGCCGAGCAGCACCGCGCGGTCGGTCGTGGCGTAGGACAGGGTGCGCGAGCGGGTGACGGTGGACATGTCCGCCTTGCGGAATTTCGCGACCACGGTGCGGGCGCCGCGGCCGTCCTGCAGCAGCCGCCGGTGCGCGGCCTCGCCCGTCGCCTGCAGCGCGGCGCGGATCTCGCCGCGGGTGAGCAGATCGGACTGGAAGGTCGTCTCGGCGCTCACCTGCTTGGCCTCGGCCCGCTCGGCCACCGGCCTGTCGTCCACGCCCTGCGCCAGCCGGTGCAGCGCCGGACCCACCGTGGCCCCCAGCAGCGAGACCACCTCGGCGTGGTCGAGGGCCGCGAACTGGCCGATGGTCTCCACGCCCACCTTGCGCAGGCGCTCCTCGGCCACCGGGCCGATGCCCCACAGGCTGCGCACGGGCAGCGGGTCGAGCACGTCGCGCTCCTCGCCCGCGGCGATCACCCGCTGGCCGTGCGGCTTGGCCAGGCCCGAGGCGATCTTGGCCGTCTGCTTTCCGGCCCCGGCGCCCACCGACGCGGCCAGCCCCGTCTCGTCCTCGATGAGCGCGCGCAGCCGGGCGCAGTACCGCTCCACCACCGCCGCCGGCGCGCCCGCCAGCTCCTCCGGCTCGGCGAAGGCCTCGTCCACCGACAGCTGCTCGAGCACCGGGATCGTGGCCCGCACCACCGCGAACACCCGCCGGCTCGCCGCGCGATACACCCGGGGCCGGGGCGGCACCACCACCGCGCGCACCCCGATGAGGCGGCGCGCACGGTGCATGGGCATCGCCGACCGCGCACCGTAGGCGCGGGCCTCGTAACTGGCGCCCGCCACCACGCCGCGCGGCCCCCCACCGCCCACCAGCACCGGCCGCCCGCGCAGGGTGGGGCGGGTGAGCTGCTCGACGGACGCGAAGAACGAGTCCATGTCCATGTGCAGCACCCACCGGGCGCCCATCGCCCCGCCCTCCGCCGCCGCGTCAGGCCTTGGCGAGCACGGCGCGGACGCCGTCGCCCAGGTCCACCGCCGCCGGGTCGCCGTCGACGGCCCCGAAGGTGAGCTCGGTGGCCAGCACCTCGCCCGCGATGAGCGCACCGTGCTCGCGCGCGCGCCCCTCGTACTCGGCGGGCACCTGCAGGCGCAGGCGGATGCGGTCGGAGATGTCCAGGCCGGCCCCGCGCCGCGCGTCCTGCAGCTCGCGGATGCGGTCCTTGGCCCAGCCCTCGGCCTCGAGCTCCTCGGTGACGGTGGTGTCGAGCACCACCAGCCCCGCGCCTCCCGGCAGCGCGGCGGTGGAGCCCTCCTCCGCGGCGACCAGGCGGGTGGAGTACTCGCCGTCGGCCAGCGCGATCCCCGCCGCCACCACGGTGCCGTCGGACTGTTCCGACCACTCGCCCGCCTTGACGGCCTTGATCACCTTCTGCACGTCCTTGCCCAGCCGCGGCCCGGCGGCGCGGGCGTTGACCACCAGCTCGAACCGGCCGTGCGCGGCCACGTCGCCGGTGAGCTCCACCGACTTGACGTGCACCTCGTCGGCGATGAGCCCGGTGAACGGCCGCAGCGCCTCCGCGCCCTCGGCGGCCACGGTGAGCGTGCGCAGCGGCAGCCGCACGCGCAGCTTGTGGGCCTTGCGCAGGCTCAGCGCCGCCGAGCACACGTCGCGCACGTCGTCCATGGCCGCCACCAGCTGCGGGTCGGCCGGCAGCGCACCCTCCCCGGGCCAGTCGGTGAGGTGCACCGAGCGCCCGCCGGTGAGGCCCCGCCAGATCACCTCGGACGCCAGCGGCAGCAGCGGCGCCGCCAGCCGCGTGACCACCTCGAGCACCGTGTGCAGGGTGTCGAAGGCGCCCGGTTCGGCGTCGCGGCCGGCCCAGAAGCGCGGCCGCGACCGGCGCACGTACCAGTTGGTGAGGGCGTCGCAGAATCCGCGCAGCGTGTCGCACGCCCGCGCCACGTCGTACTCATCGAGCGCGGCGGTCATGTCGTCGCGGCACTGCGCGAGCTTGGCCAGGATGTAGCGGTCGAGCACGTGCTCCGAATCGGTGCGCCACTCGCCGGGCCGCTCCGCGTAGAGCTGCAGGAAGCCCCACGTGTTCCACAACGGCAGCAGCGCCTGGCGCACGCCCTCGCGGATGCCCTGCTCGGTGACGACGAGGTTGCCGCCGCGCAGGATCGGCGACGACATGAGGAACCAGCGCATCGCGTCGGACCCGTCGCGGTCGAACACCTCGGAGACGTCGGGGTAGTTGCGCTTGGACTTGCTCATCTTCAGGCCGTCGTCGCCCAGCACGATGCCGTGCGAGACGCAGGTGCGGAACGCGGGCCGGTCGAACAGCGCCGTGGAGAGCACGTGCAGCGTGTAGAACCAGCCACGGGTCTGGCCGATGTACTCGACGATGAAGTCGCCCGGGAAGTGCGAGTCGAACCACTCGCCGTTCTCGAACGGGTAGTGCACCTGCGCGTAGGGCATCGAGCCCGAGTCGAACCACACGTCGAGCACGTCGGGGATGCGCCGCATCGTCGAGCGCCCGGTCGGGTCGTCGGGGTTGGGCCGGGTCAGCTCGTCGATGTAGGGGCGGTGCAGGTCGGTGGGGCGCACGCCGAAGTCGCGTTCGAGCTCGTCGAGGCTGCCGTAGACGTCGATGCGCGGGTGGGCCGGGTCGTCCGAGACCCACACCGGGATCGGCGTGCCCCAGTAGCGGTTGCGCGAGATCGACCAGTCGCG
>CAZDSL010000119.1:0-2906 GCA_964507655.1 uncultured Mycobacteriaceae bacterium
GAGCTGCGCACGGCGCTGTTGCCGATGTTGGCGTTGATCTTCACCGCGAACGCCTTGCCGATCACCATCGGCTCGCACTCGGGGTGGTGGCGGTTGGCGGGGATCACCGCGCGCCCGGCGGCCACCTCGGCCCGCACCAGCTCCGGTTCGACGCCCTCGCGCGCGGCGGCGAACCGCATCTCGTCGGTGACGATGCCGGCCCGCGCCCAGGCGTACTGGGTGGCGGCGCCGTCGACGGGGGCGGGGCCGGAGGTGCGGACGGGTGCGAGGCCCGCCTCCAGGTCGATGACGGCGTCCGCGTCGGTGTACGGGCCGGAGGTGTCGTAGACGTCGAGGTGCGTGCCGTCGGTGAGGCCGATGCGGCGCACGGGGTACCGCAGCGACGTGCCCGGCACCGGAACGTACTGCTTGGCCGAGCCCTCGATGGGGCCGGTGGTGACGGTGGTGGCTGCGGCGGTGCTGCCGGTTCCGCGGCCGGAGACAGAGGTGTCCATGAAGATGCGCTCCCTACGCCGGCATTACCCGGTCAGGTTCGTACGGTCGACGGCCCTGAACCGCTCCCTGATGGAGCTAGCCGTCCTCTCAGCCCGCTGGTGCGAGCCCCCGGGGTGTTCGGTTTTCCGTGCCGCGCCGCGTGGCGCGGGCGCCCGCCGAGGCGGGCACGGCCCAACGTAGCGCACGCCGGCGGCGGCGCGAAAGGCCGGCGCCCCCACCGCTGGTGGGGGCGCCGGGTGGCCGGGTGCGGGGGCGGCTCAGTCGATCTCGACGATGACAGGGGCGTGGTCGCTGGCGCCCTTGCCCTTGCGCTCCTCGCGGTCGATGCTGGCGCCGGTGACGCGGGCCGCGAGCGCCGGCGAGCACACCGCGAAGTCGATGCGCATGCCCTCCTTCTTGGGGAAGCGCAGCTGCGTGTAGTCCCAGTACGTGTACTGGCCGGGCGTGTACTGGCGGGTGACCTCGGTGTAGCCGGCTTCCGTGAAGGCGTGGAAGGCGTCGCGCTCGGGCGGCGAGGTGTGCGTCTTGCCCTCGAAGAAGGCCGGGTCCCACACGTCGTCGTCGGTGGGGGCCACGTTCCAGTCGCCGGCGAGCATCACCTGCGCGCCGGCGTCCTGCTCGATCCAGCCGGCGGCGCGGTCGCGCAGCTCGGCCAGCCAGCGCAGCTTGTAGGTGTAGTGCGGGTCGTCCAGCTCGCGGCCGTTGGGCACGTACAGGCTCCAGACGCGCACGCCGTCGCAGGTGGCGCCCAGGGCGCGGGCCTCCACCGCCTGCTCCTGGCCGGGATCCTTGTGGAAGCCGGGCTGGCCGGGGAACGATGTCGCCACGTCCGTCAGACCCACGCGCGAGGCCACCGCGACGCCGTTCCACTGGTTGAGCCCGAAGTGCGCCACCTCGTAGCCCAGCTCGGCCAGGCGCTCGCCGGGGAACTGCGCGTCCTTGCACTTGGTCTCCTGCATCGCGAGCACGTCGATGTCCTGGCGCTCGAGGAACGCGGCGATCCGGTCGATGCGGGCGCGGGCGGAGTTGACGTTCCAGGTGGCGATGCGCATGGCAGTGAGGGTAGCCGAGGGGGTGCGGGGCGCCGGCTCCGATCACCCCGCTGCGGCTGCCGTTCGCCCCGTTCCGCCGAGCCGAGCACCGGTTCCGTCCTGGACGGGTGGAATCGGTGCTCGGCGTGGGCAGCCGGTGCTCGGATCAGAGACTCCCGAGCAGACCGCCCAGGCTGGCGAGCGAGCCGAACGGGCTGTCGGTGGCGTAAGAGATGACCACCTGCGGTGATGCGTCGGCCGCAGCCAGCGTGGGCTGCTCGATCCACGTGCCGCCCAGCATCGAGGATCCGCCGCCCCCGGTGCTGCCGCCGTTTCCTCCGCCGCCACCGCCGTAGTAGCCGCCGCCCGCGCCGGAGCCGTCGCCGGAGGCGTCACCGCCAACGCCGAGCTGCCCGTTCTCCGCGGGGGGATGACTGCCGTAGGCGCCCCCGCCTTGGCCGCCGGATGTGCCGGTGCCGGGGAGGCCGGGGAGGCCGCCGTCGCCCTTCGCGCCGGCGGCAGCGCCGTCGCGGTTGGTGTACGAGGTGGCGCCGCTGCCGCCGCCGGCGACGACGAGGCGGGTGTCCAGTCCCTCGCCCGTCCGGATGTCGCTGGCCCCGCCGCCGCCGGCGCCCACAGAGATGTAGCCGTAGCCGGGGCCGCCCGTCTGGCTGCCGTCGCCGCCGCCGTTCCAGCCGCCCGTTCCCGGGGAGCCGGTATTGGTTCCGGTGGCGGTGGCATCCTCGCCGTTGCCGCCGACGAGGACGTGCAGGGTCGACTGCGGCGTGACCGTGAGGGTGCCGGCGACGGTCGCCGCCTGACCGCCCACGCCGCCGTCCGTGCCGTTGCCCCCGTGCCCGCCCGTCACCGTCACATCGACCTCCGTCACCCCCTCCGGGACGGCGAAGTCCTGCACTGCGCCCGTGTAGTCGTAGGTGCAGGTGACCTCGGTCCCGAGCAGGTTGGCGGTGCAGTCGTCGGGCAGCGGTGCGGCCGAGGCGGCGCCGGGCGCGGTGAGCGCGAACGCCCCGGCGAGTGCGATTCCAGTGACGCCGATTCCCAGCCTTCGGGCGGTGAAGCAGTGCGGTACGGACATTTCCGAGCGGTCCTCTCTCTGCTGAGCCGCCGACCCGGTGGCCGGGTGCGGCGGGTGCCGTCGGCACGCCATGAACTCCACACCGCTTCAGGCCATTGCACATCCGCCAAATGACGTAGGGCGCATCGGATTGAATAACGATTCGGCATCGGGAGCAGGCGGGCGCCGGCGGGCGGGCGCCGGCGGGCGCTCTCCGATCCGAGCGTCGCTTCCCGCCGGAAGGGCCGGAATGCGTGCTCGGGGCGGGCAGCCGGTGCTCGGATCGGAGCGGGCTGCGCGCGGCA
>CAZDSL010000119.1:3006-8428 GCA_964507655.1 uncultured Mycobacteriaceae bacterium
GCGGGCTCCTCAGAAGAACCCGCGCACCGCCTCCTCCGCGCGGGTGCGATCGGCCGCCACCAGGCCGATCCGGGTGCGCCTGTCGAGCACGTCCGACACGTCGAGGGCGCCCTCGTGTGTGATCGCGAACTCCACCTCGGCGCGGGTGACGTCGATGCCCTCCGCGATGGGCGCGGACGGATCGGCGCAGGTGGCCGACTCGAGCACCGCGGCGGCCTCATAGCCGAACCGGGCGCGCAGCGAATCGGGCAGGTCGTGCCAGTAGTGCAGGTCGAGCCCGGGGCCCGCGACCGCCCCCACCAGCGGCAGCGACCGGGTGCGGCAGGGGCCGGCGCCGAGGCCGCGCAGGGCGATGGCGCGGTCGACGGTGTCCTCGGCCATGTGCCGGTACTCGGTGAGCTTGCCGCCGACCACGCTGATCACCCCCTCGGGCGATTCGAGCACCGCGTGCTCGCGCGACAGATCGGACGTGCGCCCGCCGCCGTCGTCGATGAGTGGCCGCAGCCCCGCGTAGGCACCGGTGACGTCGGAGCGCCGTACGGGGCTCTCGAGCGCGGTGTTCACCACCGAGAGGAGGAAGTCGATCTCGTCGTCGGTGGGGCGTGGCTCATCGGGGATGGGGCCCGGCGCGTCCTCGTCGGTGAGCCCCACGTACACCCGCCCGAGCTGCTGCGGAAGCACGAAGACGAACCGGTTGGTCTCGCCGGGGATCGGCACCGTGAGCGACGCGGTGGGGTGCCCCAGAGCGGCGGCGTCGAGGACGAGGTGGGTGCCGCGGCTGGGGCGCAGGCGGAGTGACGGGTCGACCTCGCCGGCCCACACGCCTGCGGCGTTGACCACCGCGCGGGCGCGGGCGTGGAACGACTCCCCGGTGAGCGTGTCGGTGAGCGTGGCCCCGCCGCCGGCGGCCTCCGAGGCGGCGACGCGCGTGAGGATGTGCGCCCCGTGTGCGGCGGCGGTGCGCGCGACGGCGGTGACCAGGCGCGCGTCGTCCACCAGCTGGCCGTCGAAGTTGAGGTAGCCGCCGGCCAGACCGCCGCGGGCCACGGTGGGCGAGAGCGCCAGCGCCTCGTCGCGGCCCACCCGGCGCGAGCGCGGCAGCACCGCGGACGGCGTGCGTGCGGCAATGCGCAGCGCGTCTCCGGCGAGGAACCCGGCGCGCACCAGCGCCCGCTCGGCACGGCCCATCGACGGCAGCAGCGGCACCAGCTGGGGGAGGGTGCGGGTGAGGTGCGGCGCCGTGCGGGTCATGAGGATGCCGCGCTCGACCGCGCTGCGCCGCGCGATCCCGACGTCGCCGGACGCGAGGTAGCGCAGGCCCCCGTGCACCAGCTTGGAGCTCCAGCGGCTGGTGCCGAACGCAAGATCGCGGGCCTCCACCAGGGCCACCCGCAGGCCGCGGGAGGCGGCATCGAGGGCGACGCCGGCGCCGGTGATGCCGCCGCCGATGACGAGGAGGTCGAGCAGGGTGCCGTCCGCCAGCCGGGACAGGCCGGCGGTGCGGCGGGCGGCGTCGAGTGCGGTGCCGGTGGCGATCGTCATGGTGCGAGGTATCCGTTCAGTGCGTGGCGGAGCTCCCCGGAGAGGGAGTCGGCGTCGAGGATGGGCGCCACAGCCTGCGCCGACTGCATGGCCGACTGGGCGATGAGCAGGACCATCGCGGCGAGCTTGTCGGGGGCCCCGGCGCGGACGGCGCCGCCGTCCTGCAGGTGCGCGATGTGGCCGGCCAGCACGTCGATGAGCGCGCGCTGGCTCGAGCCCAGGCGCGTGAGGACGTAGGTGCGGAACACCTCGGGGCTCTCGTGCATGACCGTGTGCAGCACCCGGTGCGCGCCGAGCTGCCAGGTGATGTCGACGACGTGGTCGACGAGGTCGGCCCGGTCGTGCGCCTCGGGGGGAAGGTCGGCGGTGATGCGGAGGATCTCGCGCGTGAGCAGCGCGGCGAGCATCTCCTCGACGCCCGACCAGCGCCGGTACACCGTGGGCCGGCTGACGCCCGCGCGCCGGGCCACCTCGGCGATAGTCAGCCGCGACGCGCCGAGGTCGACGACAGTGCGGGCGGCGCTGTCGAGGATCGCCGTGTCGACCGGGGAGGCCTCCTCGAGCAGCGTCGGCGCCGGTGCGCGGAGCGCGGGAGGTCCCGCGGCCGGAGCGGCGACGGCCGGAACGCCACCGGTATCCGCGGCACCGCCTGCGCCACCGGTACCGCCGGCATCCCCAGCACGGTCGGCACCGTCAGCCCCTTTACGGAATGACAACATGTGTAATACTGTAACGCAGAGCGGCAGTGCGGGCCACCCCGGTGCGGTACACCGGAGGCCCACAACCGCCGGCGCATCACGGCGCGCACCACCGGCGCCGCAGGTTCACGGATCGCAAGGAGCATCAGATGGCAGACGCACCCCGCACCGGCTTCCCGCCGCACTCGCTGCCGTTGCCGCCGATGAAGTGGGACGCCTGGGGGGATCCCGCGCAGGCCGCGCCGCTGTCGGAGGGCATCCGCACGCTCCTCGAGCAGGCGCTGGGCGTGTCGGACGAGGACGCGGCGCGGCTGTCTCCGTCCGAGGTCCGGCTCGCCCCCTCGGCGCTGCGCGGCGAGGACGTCGAGGCGTTCGCGGCCATCGTCGGCGCTCAGCATGTGGGCACCGGCGTGGGCGACAGGCTTTCCCGCGCCGGCGGCAAGTCCACGCCCGATCTGCTCGCCCGGGCGCACTCGCGCACGCAGGACGCGCCCGATGCGGTCCTCGCACCCGGCGGCGACGAGGAGGTGCGGCGCATCCTCGAGCACTGCTCCGCGGCCGGCATCGCCGTGGTCCCCTTCGGCGGGGGCACCAGCGTGGTGGGCGGCCTGGCGCCGCTGCGCGAGGGGTTCCGCGCCGTCGTCTCGCTCGACCTGCACCGCTTCGACGCGCTCGAGGCGCTCGACGAGGTTTCGGGCGAGGCGGTGCTGGGCGCGGGCGTCACCGGCCCCGAGGCGGAGCGCCTGCTCGGCGCGCGCGGCTTCTCGCTGGGCCATTTCCCGCAGAGCTTCCAGTACGCCACCATCGGTGGATTCGCCGCCACGCGCTCGTCGGGCCAGGCCTCCGCGGGCTATGGCCGCTTCGACGACATGATCTGCGGGCTCACCCTCGTCACCCCCGCCGGCGTGCTCGAGACCGGCGGGTCCGCCCCGGCCAGCGCCGCCGGTCCCGACCTGCGGGGGCTCGCCGCAGGATCGGAGGGCACGCTGGGCGTCATCACCCGGGTGCGCCTGCGCGTGCACCGGGTGCCGGAGCAGGTCCGGTACGAGGCCTGGGCCTTCGACGATTTCGCCGCCGGAGCCGAGGCGCTGCGCGCGGTGGAGCAGCAGGGCGCCGGCCCCACCGTGATGCGGCTGTCCGACGAGGTCGAGACCGGCATCAACCTGGCCACCACCGAGCACATCGGCGAGCAGCAGATCACCGGCGGCTGCCTGGCCGTGACCACCTTCGAGGGCACAGCGGAGCATGCGGAGTCGCGGCACGCGGAGACGCGGGCGGTGCTCCTGGCACACGGCGGCCGGTCGCTGGGCGAGCAGCCCGCGCGCGACTGGGACGCCGGCCGGTTCTCGGCCCCGTACCTGCGTGACGCGCTACTCGACGCCGGAGCGCTGTGCGAGACGCTCGAGACGGCGACGACCTGGTCGAACCTGTCCGCGCTCAAGGGTGCGGTGACCGCCGCGCTGACGGAGACACTGCAGGAGACGGGCACCCCCGCGCTGGTGATGTGCCACATTTCGCACGTCTACCCCACGGGTGCGTCGCTGTACTTCACGGTGGTGGCGGGGCAGCGCGGCGACGCGATCGCACAGTGGGCCCGGGCCAAACGGGCCGCATCGGACGCGATCGTCGCGCACGGCGGCACCATCACCCACCACCACGCGGTGGGGGCGGACCACCGTGCGTGGATGACCAGCGAGATCGGCGGGCTGGGCGTCGAGGTGCTGCGGGCCGTCAAGCGCACACTCGATCCGGCCGGCATCCTCAATCCCGGAAAGCTGATCCCTTGACGGCCGGCGCCGGGGACGCGCGCGGCGGCACGGACCCAGGGGAGGAGGCCGCGCCCGGGCCGGTCGCGGATCAGCCGTCCGCGGGCGCGCCCGCCGCCGGTGGGCGGCGGCCCCACTACGTCCTGCTCACCAACCCCTACTCGGGCCACGGCAGGGCGCGCGACGAGGCCGAGCGTGCGGGTCGTCGGCTGCGCGCGGCGGGGGCCACGATCACCGAGCTCATCGGCGACGACGCGGCCGACGCGCTGCGGCTGGCGCGCACCGCGGTCGCCGCCCGGCCCGATGCCCTCGTCACCGTCGGCGGCGACGGCCTCATCGGCATCGCGCTGCAGGCGGTGGCGGAGACGGGGGTGCCGCTCGGCATCGTCCCCGCGGGCACCGGCAACGACCATGCCCGCGAATACGGCATCCCGATCGGCGACGCCGAGGCCGCCGCCGACGTCGTCATCGACGGCGCGTCGCGTGTGGTCGACCTCGGCCACGTGCGGCTGGACGACGGCACCGAACGCTGGTTCGGCACCGTGCTGGCCACCGGGTTCGACTCGCTCGTGAGCGACCGCACCAACCGCATGACCTGGCCGCACGGTCGCATGCGGTACAACCTGGCGATCGTCGCCGAGTTCCTCAACCTGCGGCCGCTGCGGTTCCGCCTGGAACTCGACGGCGCGCCCCGGGCCGGCGGGGGCGAGGGGCCGGCTCCCGGGGCAGAGCGGGTGATCGAGGAGGACGTGGTGCTCGCCGCCGTCGGCAACACCCGCAGCTACGGCGGCGGCATGCTCATCTGCCCCGACGCCGACCCGGCCGACGGGCTCCTCGACCTCACCGTCATCCGCTACATCCCGCGGCGCACGCTGGTGCGGCTGTTCCCCACGGTCTTCCGCGGGACACACGTGCGGCGGCGGTCGGTGATCACCGCCCGGGCGCGCCGGATCCGGATCATCTCGCCCGGCATCAACGCCTACGCCGATGGCGACCCGATAGGCCCCCTGCCTGCGACGATCACCGTGCGTCCGCGGGCGTTGCGGCTCCTGGCGCCCGCCGCGCGCGGCGGGCTCGGTGGGGTCTCAGACGATTCATGACCGGCTCTCAGGATTCGATGCTAGAACGGTCGGTGAGCGCTGCGAGGCGCTCGACGGCCACACCGGGAGGTGCGATGAACGCGAACGACACGGCAGCCGGATCGGGCCCCGCAACACCCGCCCTGGACATCGTCGAGAACACCGCGCAGGAGCGCTTCGAACTGCGGGTGGGCGACGAGCTCATCGGCATCCTCGGCTACGCGGTGGAGACGCCCGGAATCCCGGCCGCAGACGCCGGGCCGGGCACCCGCGTGGCCTTCATGCACACGGTCATCATGGAGGACCACTGGAACCGCGGGCTCGCCGCGGAACTGGT
>CAZDSL010000120.1:0-3520 GCA_964507655.1 uncultured Mycobacteriaceae bacterium
CGCCGTGCCCGCAGCCGGCGTCCGGCCCGCGGCGGTCGTCCGCGGCGTTCGCGCCGGCCCCGGGGTCTCCGGCGGCCTCGCGGTCTCCGGCCGGCTCGCCCTCGGCCTCGTCGTCCGTGGTCGGCCGGTCCTCCGCGTCCGGCTCGTCCTCCGCGGCCGGCTGATCGCCCACCAGGGCGTCGGGCCCGAACTGCTCGGCGATGCTCTCCTGCACCGCGTCCAGGTCGATGCCGATGGCCCGCAGCGCGTCGGCGTCCTCGGCGCTGAGCACCGCGCCGTCGTCGTCCCGCCCCTCAGAGCGCGGCCCGGGGCCCTCGTCGCCGGCGGTCGCGTCGGCACGGATCTCATCCCGCACCTGGTCCACCGTGAAGCCGGCGTCCTCGAGCACCTTCCGCGACGGCGGCTCGCCGGCCAGCAGCACCGCCAGGATCAGGTGCCGCGGGTCGATCCGTGCGCTGCCGAGGGAACGTGCCTCCTCGTGCGCCACGATCACTATGCGCCGGGCGTCGCCGGCGAATCGGTTGAACATGCGTTCCTCCATGGTTCTTGCGCCTCGCCGCGGCGGCGGGCCGCGGGGCGTTGTCGTCGTCTGTGCGTGTCCGTCACCGGACCGGATGCCGGAGTCACCGGTGCGGGCCGTGGCCGCGCCTGCCGTGCTTCTGATGCACGGCCTGGCGGCTCACCTGCAGCTGGTCGGCGATCGCCTGCCAGGACCAGCCCTGCTCCCGCGCGGCATCCACCTGGAGCCGCTCGAGCCGCTCGGTGAGCCGCCGCAGCGCGCGCACCGCGGCCAGCCCCACGGCCGGATCGGCCGCGGACGCGCCGCGCACCAGCGCGGCCGTCGCATCGCCGCCATCGGCCCGGCCCGTGCCGGTCGTCGTCTCCGCTCTCGCATCCATGCCGTCAATGTACGTTGACAGAGCGGGCATGTCAATACTTCTTGACATAGGCCGGTCTCCGATACCCTGGGTGCCCGTGACCACCCTGGCCGAGCCCGACCACGCCCCCGGCGCGGTCGCCCCGCGCCGCCGGGGCGCCGACAGGGTGCTCCTGGCCGGGCTCGCGCTGATCGTCGTCCAGCTGGTGATCCGCGGCCTCGTCGCCGCGCGCGGCTACTTCTACTGGGACGACCTCATCCTCATCGCCCGCGCGGGCAGCCACCCACTGCTCTCGGCCGATTTCCTGCTCTACGACCACGACGGCCACCTCATGCCGGGCGCGTTCCTGCTGGCCGGCATCGCCACCAAGCTGGCCCCGCTGCAGTGGGCGCTGCCGGCGGCGATGCTCATAGTGCTGCAGGCGGTGGCCTCGCTGGCGGTGCTGCGCCTGCTGCGGGTGATCCTGGGCCGGCGCCCCACGCTGCTCATCCCGCTCGCGCTGTACCTGTTCTCCCCGCTCACGCTGCCGTCGTTCGCCTGGTGGGCCAACGGGCTCAACCAGCTCCCCCTGCAGGCGGGCATCGCCTTCGTCACCACCGAGGCGATCCTGCTGCACCGCACGGGCCGCACCCGGCACGCGGTGGCCGGCACCCTCGGCCTCGTCGTCGCCCTCGCGTTCTTCGAGAAGTCGGTGGTGATCCCGTTCGTGGCGTTCGCCGCGGTGGCCCTGCTGGCCCGCACCGCCGCCACCCCGCGGCCGGCGCGCACAGTCCTCCGCACGGGCGCGAAGCTGTGGGTGCCGTCGCTCGCCGTGCTCGCCCTCTGGGCCGTCCTCTACCTCACCCACGTGCACTCGCGGCTCACCGCGCAGGGGCTCGGCTCCACCGCCGAGCTGCTGCACCACGGCACGTCGCTCGGCCTGCTGCCCGCGCTGTTCGGCGGGCCGTGGAGCTGGGACCGCTGGCCGCCCAGCCCGCCGTGGGCCACGCCGCCCATGCTGCTCGTCGCGGCCTCCTGGCTGCTGCTGGTGGCGCTGGTCGTGGGCAACCACCTGCGCCGCCGCCGCATCGGCTGGGTGTGGCCCGCCGTGATCGCGTACGCGCTGGCCTCGCAGTTCGCGATGATCCTCACGCGCGGCGGCGC
Organism: uncultured Mycobacteriaceae bacterium; assembly: GCA_964507655.1. Lineage (GTDB taxonomy): Bacteria > Actinomycetota > Actinomycetes > Mycobacteriales > Mycobacteriaceae > Tomitella. The sequence continues at coordinate 2,022 of CAZDSL010000120.1, forward strand.
CGGCACGGCCTACGAGCTGGCCCAGACCCTGCGGTACGTGGCCGACACCGGCCTCATCGTCGCCATCGCGCTGGCCATCATCGACCAGGCCCCGCGCCGCGCCACGCATCCGGCGTTCCGGCCGGTGCTGTCGGTGCACTCGCGCCCCGCGGCCACGGCGCTGGCGGCGCTCGTGTTCCTCGCGGGCAGCCTGTGGTCCACGCACACGTTCGATCAGCGCTGGCGCGACAACCCCACCGTCGACTACCTGCACAACGCCACGGCCGCGCTGGCCGCACACCAGGACGTGCCGCTGCTGTCGCAGCCGGTGTCGATCTGGGTGCTGCTGCCCGTGGCGGCCCCCTACAACCAATCCCGCCTGCTGTTCGCCTCGCTCCACGACCGCCCCGAGTTCGCCGATTCCACGCCCGAGCTGCGGATGTTCGACGACGACGGCCACCTGGTCGACGCGCGGGTGACGTGGACGCGCGCGCTCGCCGAGGGCGCCGCACCGGGCTGCGGCACCCGCGTCACCGGCAGCGCCAACCCGCTGGCGCCGGGCGTGGACGGCGACATCGCGCTCTCGCAGCCGGTCATCGACTGGGAGTGGACCGCCCAGCTCAACTACCTGAGCAACCGCGACGGCGTCATCGACGTCTCCATGCCCGACGGCGCGCCCGTCGCCGTCCCCGTCACCCGCGGCCTGGGCACCGTGTTCGTGCGGCTGCTCGGCGGCGGCGCCTCCGTGCACGTGAGCGCGGTGACGCCCGACCTCAACCTCTGCTTCGGCGGCGGACCGTTCGGCTCGGTCGAGCCCGCCGGCGCCCCCGACGCGGGCTCGCAGCGCGCGGCCGAGCGGGCCGGCGGGGCGCACGACCCCGCTCCGGACACGTCCGCCACCGCACCGGCCGCCCCCGCCACCGCAGCGGACACTCCCGAGCCGTGACCGCGCCCGCCGCCCCCGCGGCCGATCCGGCGCCCGGGGCGTCGCCGCGCCATCGCATCGCCGCCCTGACGGGCCTGCGCGCCGTCGCCGCCCTCATGGTGGCCGCCACCCACGCGTTCTTCTGGACCGGCAACTACACCGACGACGCGTTCGGCCGGTTCGGCGCCCGCCTCGAGGTGAGCGTGCCGATCTTCTTCGCGCTCTCGGGATTCCTGCTCACCCGCCCCTGGGTGCGCGCCGGGCGGCGCGGGGGCGCGTCGCCGCGCACGGCCCGCTACCTGCGGCGGCGCGCCCGGCGCATCCTGCCCGCCTACTGGATCACCGTCACCGTGGTCTACCTGGTCTACACGGTGCGCGAGGCGGGGCCGTTCGGGCAGGGCTGGGACGGCTACCTGCGCAACATGACGCTCACGCAGATCTACGGCTACGGGCACCTGCACGAGTCGCTGACGCAGATGTGGACCCTGGCCGTCGAGGCGGCCTTCTATCTGCTGCTGCCGCTGTTCGGGTGGGTGCTGGTGCGCGCGCTGCGCCCCCGCGGCCCGGACGGTCACGGCACGGGCGGTCACGGCAC
>CAZDSL010000120.1:3620-8403 GCA_964507655.1 uncultured Mycobacteriaceae bacterium
GGCGGTCACGGCACGGGCGGTCACAGCGCCCCGCGGCCCCGCACCGGCCGCGCCCTCGGGTGGGTCGCGGCGCTCGGCGCCGTGTCGCCGCTGTGGATCGCCGCCACCCACACCGACGGCTTCTACTCGCTGCCCGGGATCTCCGCGGCGCGCGTCGACGTCACCGCGCAGCTGTGGCTGCCGTCGTTCCTGCTCTGGTTCGCCGCGGGCATGGCCGTCGCGGTGCTCGAGCCCGCCCTGCGCGAGCGCGGGTGGCCCGCCCGGCCGGGTCTGTTCACCGCCGCGAGCCTCGGGGCCGCCGCGGCCGCCTTCGCCCTCGCCTGCACGCCGCTGGCCGGCGAGGGCACGATCATGCCCGCCGCCACGGGCCCCTCGGTGGTCAAGAACCTGCTGTACGCCGTGTGCGCGGCCGGCGTGCTCGCGCCGCTCGCGCTCGCGCGGCGCGACCGGCCGCCCGGCCTGTACACCCGGGCGCTGGCGTGGCGGCCCGTCGTGTGGCTGGGCACCATCTCGTACGAGTTCTTCCTGATCCACCTGCTGGTGATGGACCTGATGATGGACGCCCTCGGCTACCCGCCGTTCCACGGGTCGATCACGACGCTGTTCGAGGCGACGGTGGTGGCGACCCTCCCCGCCGCGTGGCTGCTGGCCCGGCTCACCCGGCCGCGCACCGAGCGGCGGGCGCGCTACGACACCGCGCCCGCGGGGGCGTGACGCCGGCGCTGATCCGCGCCGTCCGCCCCTGCCGCCCCGTCAGCCGTGCCAGCGCCCGGTGGCCGCGAACTCGTCGAGCACCGCGGCGGCGCCGTCCAGCTCGATCCCCTGGCCGGCGACCCACGCGTCGTCGTAGTACGTGTCGGCGTAGCGCTCGCCGCCGTCGCACAGCAGCGTCACCACGCTGCCCGAACGCCCCTCCTCGAGCATGCGGGCGATGAGCGCGAACGCGCCCCACAGGTTGGTGCCCGTCGAGCCGCCCAGGCGCCGCCCCAGCACCGCGCTGCCGTGCCGTGCCGCGGCGATCGATCCGGCGTCGGGCACCCGGATCATCTCGTCCACCAGCGACGGGACGAAGGACGGCTCCACCCGCTGGCGCCCGATGCCCTCGATGCGCGACCCGCGGGCGGGCGGCGCGTCGGCCGCGCCGCGCCAGGCGTCATAGAACACCGAGCCCTCGGGGTCGACCACGCACAGCCGCGTGTCGTGCCGCCGGTAGCGGATGAACCGGCCCAGGGTGGCGCTGGTGCCGCCGGTGCCCGCGCCGGTGACGATCCAGCGCGGCACGGGATGGTCCTCGCCCGACATCTGCTGGAAGATCGACTCGGCGATGTTGTTGTTGCCGCGCCAGTCGGTGGCCCGCTCGGCGTTGGTGAACTGGTCGAGGTAGTGCCCGCCCGTCTGCTCGGCCAGGCGGCGCGACTCGTCGTAGATGGCGGACGGGTCGGAGGTGAAGTGGCAGCGCCCGCCGGCCCGCTCGATCAGCGCCACCTTGGCGCTGCTGGTGCTGCGCGGGATGACGGCCACGAACTCCAGGCCCAGCAGCTTGGCGAAGTACGCCTCGCTCACCGCCGTGGACCCCGACGAGGCCTCGATGACGGTGGTGCGCGGCCCGATCCACCCGTTGCACAGCGCGTGCAGGAACAGCGACCGGGCCAGCCGGTGCTTGAGGCTGCCGGTGATGTGGGTGGACTCGTCCTTGAGGTAGAGCTGGATGCCGCCGCGCTCGGCCGACGCGCCCGCCCACGACTGTTCGAGCGGGTAGCGCAGAAGGTGCGTGTCGGAGCTGCGGCGGGCGTCGGCGTCGATGAGCCGGACGGCGTTGTCGCACCAGGCGCGGTCGGCCCCGGACGGGCGCGGTGACGCCACGGCGCTCAGTCGGCCTCGCCGCGCAGCTTGGCCTCGAGGTCGGCCCGGTGCGCGCGGCGGGTGGCGTCGACCACGGCGATGTCCTGGTTGACGGCCACGCGCAGCGACTTGAACAGGACCATCGACAGCGGCAGCGAGATCACCAGCGCCAGGGCCATCGCCAGCAGCAGCGGGAACTGGTCGGCCGCGAGGTTGCCGATGACCTCGATGATGACGGTGAGCGCGGCGAACATGGCCAGCCGCGCCAGCGTGTAGTAGACGAGGTGCTTGGCCAGGCGCTTCTTAGCGGACGGGTCGGGGGCGACGTCGGCCGCGCCGGAGGGGGCCGCGCCGGCGTCGGGGGAAGAGGTCACGTGCTCGCTCACGCCACCAGCGTACCGGCCGCACCCGGCGGCGCGGCGGGCGGCGACGGCGGATGTGATCACCGCGGCACGCGGCGGCGCAGGCGGAGTGACCGCCGCTATGGCCCGGGGGCCGGGGCGCCGATATCCTGGGGCGGCCCGCCGGAGCGGCCGCCGCCGAGGCGCACCCGCACCGCCGGGGTCCCGCCACGTAGGGAAGGAGCCGGGAATGATCTACCTGCTGGCCGCGATCGGTCTCGCCACGCTCGTCGTGCTGGGCTGGCGCGCCTTCGCGCCCGACCTCACCCCCCGCCGCGGCCCGGCCCCCGACGACGACCCCGACTTCCTGCGCGACCTCGACAGCGAGATCCACCGCCCGGACGGCGACTGACCGGCGCCGCCCCGGCGGCGAGAACGCACAACCCCCGCGGCCCGCGGCGCACCACTGCGCGGGCCCGCTTCCTCCCGGGCCCGCGCAGCCGCGCTACGGCGTCAGTTCAGGCCGGCGTACGAGTGCAGGCCCGAGACCACCATGTTGATGATGAACAGGTTGAACAGCATCGCCACGAACCCGGCGACGTTGACCCACGCCGCCTTCGTGTCGCGCCAGCCGGCCGTGGCCCGCGCGTGCAGGTACGCCGCGTAGACGATCCAGGCGATGAACGACACCGTCTCCTTGGGGTCCCAGCCCCAGAAGCGGCCCCACGCCGCCTCGGCCCAGATGGCGCCGCAGATGATGCCGATGCCGAAGATCGGGAAGCCGAACACCACCGTCTTGTAGGCGAGGCGGTCGAGGTACTGCGCGTCGGGCAGCTTCGCCGCGAACCGGCCCGCGCGCGTGTCGGGCTCCTCGCCCTTGGGGAACCGGATGCGGAACAGGAACAGCATGCTGGCCACGCCCGAGACCAGGAAGATGCCGCTGCCGATGCAGATCACGGTGACGTGGATCGGCAGCCAGTACGACTGCAGGGCGGGGACCACCGGCGCCGCCGTCGTGTACAGCACCGTGCCGGCCACGAACATGAGGATGATCACCGGCACCAGCACGAAGGCCAGCAGCGGACGCCGCGACTGCGTGCGCAGCGCCACGAGGCCGGTGCCCACGCCCACCAGGCACGCCATGGAGACGAACTCGTACATGTTGCCCAGCGGCATGCGCTCGACCGCGACGGCGCGCAGGACCATCGTGGCCACGTGCAGCAGGAAACCGAGCACCGTGAGCGAGTAACCCATGTTGGCCAGGCGCTCGTGCAGCGGGCGGTCGGAGCCGCGGGCCCCGGAGCCGGCCCGCTCGCGCTCGGCCGTCACCGCCGCCACCGCGTCGGGGTCGAGCGCGCCGGTGCCGGGGGCGTCCGCGGTGAGCACGTCGGAGCCGGCCGCTCCCCCGCCGCGCGCCGCGGCGCCCACGAGCTCGCGGGCGCGGTCCTTGGCCACCACGGCCTTGGTGCGCACCGACGCGTACGAGGCGAGGATCAACAGCTCTGCCAGCACGTAGATGACGAACGCCGACTTGAAGGCGAAGTCGCTGTACTGCGCGAAGTCTTCGTTTACGGGCATGCTCTACTCCTGCGTCCCTTCCGCCGCGGCGGTGCCGCGCGTGTCCGCCCGCTCGCCGAAGAGCCGCTCGGACAGGCGCGTGAACTCATCGCCCCAGCCTGCGTGGTCGGTCCGGGCCAGACCGCCAAGCTCTACTACAGTACGTCGTTCGGAGGGTTCCGGTCCATCCCCGCCGTCCGTGGAAATCGGGGCGGGGGTGATCCGCGCCCACACGCGCCGCCGCTTGATGAGCAGCGACACCAGCAGCCCGCCGATCATCGTCACGGCGAACACCAGCACCCACGACTGGGCCGGGTCGTGCGAGACCTGCAGGTTGATGAACTCCTTCGCGCCGTCGAAGCGGATGACGGTGCCGTCGTCGAGCGTGGTCGACTCGCCCGGCATGAGGTTGACGCGGTCCTTCTTCACCAGCCGGCCCTGGTCGATCATCGCCTGGTTGAGCCGGAAGATCGACGACGACAGGCCGCTGTCGATGCCGGTGTCGCCCTTGTAGACGTCGATGGCCACGGCCGGGTTGCGCATCTGCGCGCTCACGGAGGTCATGAGCGTGCCGTCGTCGCCGGTGAACCGGGCCGTGGGCGCGAACAGCCCCTGCAGCGCGATCTGGTTCTTGCGGGCCTCGTCGACGCTCGGGTACATCTGCGGCGGCGGGTCGAACGTCATCGCCCCGGCGCTGAGGAAGGTGGTGGCGTCCTCGGGCGCGAACTGCAGCGTCTGCGTGCTCGTCTGCCCGTCGGGGAAGGTCACCGTGAACGTGGGCGCGAAGCCGTGGCCCTGCAGGTAGACGCGGTCGCCGTCGATGCGCAGCGGCTCGTTGACCTGCAGCTTGTAGGGCTTCCACTCGTCGGAGCCCGCGGCCACCGCGGCGGCGTCCTGGTAGCGGATGTTCGAGGTGAACATCTTGGCCTGGCCGTTGGGCTGGTAGTCGGCGGTGAAGTCGTCGACCTTCATGCAGAACCCGGCCAGCCCGGTGCCGTCGATGTCGAGGCCCGCGCGGAACGAGTCGTACACCGCGGGCGTGG
>CAZDSL010000121.1:0-8381 GCA_964507655.1 uncultured Mycobacteriaceae bacterium
GCGCCCGCACCGCCGGCTGGTGCGCGCACATCATGGAGCAGAAGCGGCTGGGCAAACTGGTGCGCCCCGCGGCGCTGTACGTGGGGCCCGGGCCGCGGGCGCCCGAGTCGGTGGAGGGGTGGGAGGCGATCGGGGGCGGCGCGGGCCGCGGCTAGACTGCCGGGTGGACATCCCCCTCCCCCGACCACGAGGACTCTGCTACCCATGGCTGACGCTACCGACCTGATCATCCCCGCCGATCTGCTCCCGGCGGACGGCCGCTTCGGTTGCGGGCCGTCCAAGGTGCGGCCCGAGCAGCTGGCGCACCTGGTGGAGGTGGGCGCCTCGGTGATGGGCACCAGCCACCGCAAGGCCCCGGTCAAGGATGTCGTCGCCCGCATCCGCGGCGGCCTGCGCAGCCTGTTCTCGCTGCCGGAGGGCTACGAGGTGGTGCTGGGCAACGGCGGCTCCACCGCCTTCTGGGACGCCGCCGCGTTCGGCCTGATCCGCGAGCGCTCGCTGCACCTGAGCTACGGCGAGTTCAGCTCCAAGTTCGCCAAGGTCGCCAAGGGCAACCCGTTCATCGGCGACCCCGTCGTGGTCGAGGCCGACTTCGGCTCCGCCCCCGCCCTGCAGGCCGACCCGTCCGCCGACCTGCTCGCCTGGGCGCACAACGAGACCTCCACCGGCGTGGCGCTGCCCGTGCGACGCCCCGAGGGTTCGGGCGACGCGCTCGTCGCCATCGACGCCACCTCCGGCGCCGGCGGCCTGCCCGTCGACATCACCCAGGCCGACGTCTACTACTTCGCCCCGCAGAAGGCCTTCGCCGCGGACGGTGGCCTGTGGATCGCGATCATGAGCCCCGCCGCGATCGCCCGCGTCGAGGAGATCAAGGCCTCGGGCCGCTGGACGCCCGAGTTCCTCTCGCTGCCGGTCGCGGTGGACAACAGCCGCAAGGACCAGACGTACAACACCCCCGCGCTGGCCACGCTGCTCATGCTGGCCGACCAGATCGAGTGGATGAACGCGAACGGCGGCCTGGAGTGGACCACCGCCCGCACCGCCGACTCCTCCTCGCGCCTGTACTCGTGGGCCGAGGCCAGCGCGTTCGCCACCCCGTACGTCACGGACGCCGCGCTGCGCTCGCAGGTGGTGGGCACCATCGACCTCGACGACTCCGTCGACGCCGGTGTGGTGGCCAAGGTGCTGCGCGCCAACGGCGTGGTCGACACGGAGTCGTACCGCAAGCTGGGCCGCAACCAGCTGCGCATCGGCCTGTTCCCGGCCATCGACCCCGAGGACGTCACCAAGCTCACCGCGAGCATCGACTGGGTGGTCGGCAACCTCTGACCCCACTCCCGCCCCCGCCTCCTCGCCACCGCCGCCCCCGACGCCCCGCGCCGGGGGCGGCGGCGTATCCGGGATCCCGCGCAGCCCCGCCGCCACCCGCGCACCATGCGTCACTGCAATAACGTGCGTGCACCGCATTGGCAAGCACCGCGGCGCGTGTCCTCCCCACGCGGGGATCACGACTCCGTTACCCTCGCGGGAGACGACGCTGCCACAGGAGGTCTACGCGTGCGAGAACTTCAAGTGATCGGCCTGGACGCGGGCGGTAAGCGGGTCCTGTTGCAGGAGAAGGGATCCGACGAACGCTTCGCCGTCCCCGCAGACGACCGCCTCCGCGCCGCGGCGCGCGGCGACCTCAGCCTGCTCGGGCAGATGGACGTCCAGTCCGACAGCCGCCTGCGCCCCCGCGAGATCCAGGCCCGCATCCGGTCCGGCGCGTCCGTGGCCGAGGTGGCCGAGCTGGCCGGCATCCCCGCCTCCCGCGTCGAGCGCTACGCCCATCCCGTGCTGCTCGAGCGCGGCAACGCTGCCGACCTGGGCCGCCGCAGCCACCCGGTGCGCGGCGACGGCCCCGCGGTGCAGACGCTCGACGAGATCGTCACCGCCGTCTTCCGCTCGCGGGGCCTCGACCCGGAAGAGGCCGAGTGGGACGCCTGGCGCACTGTCGACGGCGAGTGGATCGTCCGGCTGGCGTGGCAGGCCGGCCGCACCGACATCGCGGCACACTGGCGCCTCTACCGCGAGGGCCGCGGGGGCACGCTCACGGCCCTCGACGAGGCCGCCGCCGAGCTCATCGACCCGGACGTCTCACGTCCGCTGCGCCCGCTGTCGTCCGTCACGCCCATCGCCGAGGCCCGCCGCGTGGGCATCCACGGCCCGGCGGCCCCGGAGGCGGCCCCCGGCGCGGCGGATCGCGACGAGGCCGGCGCGGCGTCGCCCGCCGCGGAGGAGCCCGCACCGCCCGCTTCGCGCGGCGGCGACCCGGCGGCGAAAGGCGCATCAGCGAAAGGTGCAGCGGCGGACGGCGCGGCGGCGGACGGCGCGGCGGCCACCGGCGACGCCCCCGCACCGCAGGAGCGCCCCGCCGAGGAGCGCCCGTCCGAGGAGGACGACGCCCTCATCCCGCATCCCGACGGCCACCGGGCCCGCTCCAAGGGCCGCAAGCACAAGCCCACCATGCCCTCCTGGGAGGACGTGCTGCTGGGCGTGCGCAGCAACGCCAACGGCTGATCGCCGCGCGGCGCGGCCCCGGCGGGATGCTCCCCGCCGGGGCCGCGTCGCGTCGCCCGCCGGGGCGTCACAGGTCGAGCGAGCGCCCGATGATCTCGCGCATGATCTCGCTGGTCCCGCCGTAGATGCGGGTCACGCGGGCGTCGGCGTAGGCGCGCGCGATCGGGTATTCGAGCATGTAGCCGTAGCCGCCGAAGAGCTGCAGGCAGCGGTCCACCGTGCGCCCCTGCAGCTCGGTGCACCACAGCTTGGCCATCGACGCGTCCACCGCGGTGAGCTCGCCGGCGTTGTGCGCGAGCACCGCCCGGTCGAGGTAGTGCTGCCCCACCTCCACGTCGGTGGCGATGGAGGCCAGTTCGTGGCGGGCGGTGGGCAGCGCGCCGACGCTGTTGCCGAACACCTTGCGCTCGCGCACGTACTGCGTGGTCCAGTCGAGCGCGGCGCGGGCGGCCGCCACGCCCGCCACCGCGATCGACAGGCGCTCCTGCGGCAGGTTCTGCATCAGGTAGGCGAACCCCCGCCCCTCCTCCCCCAGCAGGTTGGCGGCGGGCACGCGCACGTCGGAGAAGAACAGCTCGGCCGTGTCCTGCGAGTGCAGGCCCAGCTTGGCCAGGTTGCGGCCGCGCTCGAAGCCGGGCATGCCGCGCTCGACGACGAGGAGGCTGAGCCCCTTGTGCCGCTGCGCGGGGTCGGTCTTGGCGGCCACGATCACCAGGTCGGAGTTGATGCCGTTGGTGATGAACGTCTTGGAGCCGTTGAGCACGTACTCGTCGCCGTCGCGGATGGCGGTGGTGGCGATGCCGCCGAGATCGGAGCCCACCCCCGGCTCCGTCATGGCGATGGCGGTGATCGTCTCGCCCGAGGCGACGCCCGGCAGCCAGCGCTGCTTCTGCTCGTCGTTCGTCAGCGCAAGAAGGTACGGCAGGCAGATGTCGTTGTGCAGGGTCACGCCGAGGCCCGCGCCGCCGGCGCCCGAGTACGCGAACTCCTCCCCGATCACCATGTTGAAGCGGAAATCCTCGACGCCGCCTCCCCCGTACTGCTCGGGGATCGCCATGCCCAGGAAGCCGGCCTCGCCGGCCTCTGCGAACAGCGCGCGGGGCACGGCCCCGTCCTCCTCCCACTGGGCGACGTGCCCGGCGACCCTGCGGTCGACGAAGGTCCGGACGCTCTCGCGGAAGGCATCGTGGTCTGAATCGAACAGTGCGCGGCGCATAGTCAGTGACACTAGCCACCGGGCGGGCTCCGCGCGCCGGAAGGGGCCCGTCGCCCCCGCGTCAGAGCGCGAGCACCGCCAGCACCGCCCAGCCCGCGATGACGCCGGGGATCACCCCGCCGAGGATCCAGCGCAGCGAGGTGACGCGGCGCCGCCGCCACACCGCGGGTGCGGCGCCCGCACCGGCCACCAAGTTGACCGCCGCGGCCAGCCAGGGCGAGACGGCGGACAGCGCCAGTCCGAACACCACCGTGAACACCGCCGACCACGCGGCCGCCAGCGCCACCACGACGATCCCCGCGGCGGGCAGCACGGGGCCGGTCACCGGGTGCGGGGCCGACGGCGGCACGGTCTACACCGTCGCCCGTGCGGAGGAGGGCTGCCGGCCCGCGCCCGTCTGCACGCTGCGCAGGCGCTCGTAGAACGCCACGGCCGCCGCGGTGGCCACGTTGAGCGAGTCGGTGCCGGGGGCCATGGGGATGCGCGCCCGCGCGTCGCACGCCTTCATCGTGTGCTCGCGCAGGCCGGGCCCCTCGGCGCCCACGAGCAGCGCCACCTTGTCGTCGGGGCCGCGCCCGGCCAGCACGTCGCCCAGCATGGGCACGCCGAGGCCGGGCGTCAGCGCCACCACGGTGAAGCCGCGCCGCCGCAGCTCGCCGATGCCGGCCGGCCACTCGGGGACGTGGGTGAACGGCAGCCGCAGCACGTGCCCCATCGACACGCGCACGGCGCGCCGGTAGAGCGGATCGGCGCAGCGGGCGCCGAACAGCACCGCGTCGACGCCCAGGCCGGTGGCGTTGCGGAACATCGAGCCGATGTTCTCGTGGTCGTTGACGCCCTCCAGCACGGCGACGGTGCGCGCGCCGTCGAGCACCTCGTCGAGGCCCGGCTCGGGCACGCGGTGGGCCGCCGCGAGCACGCCGCGGTTGAGGTGGAAGCCGATGCAGGCGTCCATCACGGCGTCGGTGACCCGGAAGTAGGGCGCGTCGAGCCCGTCGAGGCCCGCGCCCAGCTCCTGCAGGCGGCGGTCGACGCCGAGCAGCGCGTGCGGCCGGAACCGCGAGGCCACCATGCGCTCCACCACCAGCACGCCCTCCGCGATGACGAGCCCCTTGCCGCCGGGCAGGTCGGGCCGCCGGTCGGAGGAGTTGAGGTTGCGGAAGTCGTCGATGCGCGGATCGTCGGCGTCGGTGATGTCGATGACGTGGACCACCGTGCGATTCTCCCGCATCCCCGCCGCCGCGCGCGCGTCAGGTCAGCGCGTCGGTGATGGGCCCCACCGCAAAGTAGGCGGTGAAGGCTATCGCCACCAGCCACATCAGCGGGTGCGTCGAGCGCGCCTTGCCCGTGGCCGCGGCCAGCACCACCCAGCTGATGAAGCCCACGCCGATGCCGTTGGCGATCGAGTAGGTGAACGGCATGGCCACGATCGTGAGGAACGCGGGCATGGCCACGTCGAAGCGCCCGAAGTCGATGTCCTTGATCTGGGTCATCATCATCGCGCCCACCACCACCAGAGCCGGCGCGGCCGCCTCCAGCGGCACCACCTCGTAGAGCGGGGTGAGGAACATGGCCGCGATGAACAGGACGCCGGTGACGATGTTCGCCAGGCCGGTGCGGGCGCCGTCGGCGATGCCCGAGGCCGAATCGACGAACACGGTGTTGGACGACGCCGAGCCCACGCCGCCCGCGATGGCGCCGGTGCCCTCCACGATCAGCGCCTTGCCCATGCCCGGCAGCGTGCCGTCCTTGTCGGCCAGCCCCGCCTCCTTGCCCAGGCCCGTCATGGTGCCCATCGCGTCGAAGAAGTTGGCGAGCACCAGCGTGAACACCAGCAGCGACGCGGAGAGCACGCCGATGCGGGCGAACGCGCCGAAGCTGAACTCGCCCACCAGGCTCAGGTCGGGCAGGCCGGCGAGCGTGTCGGGGATGCTGGGCACCGACATGTTCCAGCCCTTGGGGTTGGTGCCGGCGGACGGGCCGATGTGCCAGATGCGCTCGACGACGAACGCGAGCACCGTGGTGACGACGATGCCGATGAGCAGCCCGCCGCGCACCTTGCGCGCCACCAGCACGCCCATGAGCAGCAGGCCGAACACGAACAGGGCCGTGGGCCACGACGCGATGGAACCGTCGATGCCCAGCCCCACCGGCACCGTGGTGTTGGCCGAGTCGGGCAGGCGGCGCACGAAGCCCGAGTCGACGAAACCGATGAAGGCGATGAACAGCCCGATGCCCACCGCGATGGCCGACTTGAGCTGGGAGGGGATGGCGTTGAACACCGAGGTGCGGAAGCCGGTGGCCGCGAGGACGACGATGATGATGCCGTCGATCACCACCAGGCCCATCGCCTCGGGCCAGGTGACCTTGGGGACGATCGACACCGCGAGCAGCGTGTTGATGCCCAGGCCCGCGGCGAAGCCGAACGGATAGCGGGCGATGAGGCCGAAGGCGATGGTCATCACGCCCGCCACCAGGGCCGTGACCGCGGCGACCTGGCTCACCGGGAGGATGTTCCCCAGCACGTCCTTGTGCGCGGCGGCGTCGTCGGTGCTGAAGCTGCCGAGGATGAGCGGGTTGAGCACGATGATGTAGGCCATCGTGACGAAGGTGACGATGCCGCCGCGGATCTCGCGCGTGTACGTCGAGCCGCGCTTGGTGATCTCGAAGTAGGCGTCGAGCTTCGCGAGGCGCCCCCGCGGCCCTGCGGGTGCGCTCCCGCCCTCGGCGTCCTCCCGTTCGCCGGCCTCGCCGCGGGCCGCGCTCTCCTCTGCCATGCGAAGCAGAATAAGGGAACGTCCGTCCAGCACACCGCAGAAACCTGTCGATGATGATCTGGCTCTCAGGTTCCCCGCCGCGCGGCGGGCACCGGACGCGCCGGTAGTGTCGGCCCCGTGACGGACCATCCCCCTGCCGCCGACGCGGACGCGCCGCGGCCGGCCGGCGCGCCGGCGGAGCCGCCCGCTCTGCCGCCGGAGCCACCCGCCCTGCCGCCGGAGCTGCTCGACCCGCGCCCCGTCGTCGCCGCCGGATTCGCCGCCTGGGCCGTCGCCACGATCGTCGTCCTCGCCGTGGGCGGCACGTCCGCCGCCGCGCTGCCCGTCTGCTACGCGGGCCTGGTGATCGGCGCGCTGGGCACCGCGATCTTCCTGTTGCAGCGCCGCGGCGCCCGCGCGGGCCGCAAGGGCGCGCAGAAGGGGCTCAGCTGACGGACGGCACCACCGGCCGCGCAAAGGTGCGGTCGCAGTGCACCGCGCCGTCGCCGTCGACCCACCAGGGCACCGCGATCTCCTCCGGGCGGGCGTCGCCCACGGCCACCCGCACCGTGAGCGCGTCGTGCACCACCACGGGCCCCTCCGGCAGCGGCAGGCCCGTCTGCACCGCGGCCAGCACCGCGCCCGCCTCGGCGTGCCATGCGCTGGCCCGTCCCAGCGACACCACCTCGCCGCGCACCGCCTCCGAGGCCGTCGCCACGTCGAGCAGCTCGGCCAGCTCCGCGGCGCGCTCCACATCGCCCACCACCAGCCGGCTCGGGGGCACGGCGGCCGCCAGCCAGGGCAGGTCGAGCACCAGCGCGTCGGCCGCGTCCACCACGGTGCCGTCGACGGCGCGCACCCGCTCGGGCGGGGCGACGTCGTCGAGCGCGATCGCGCCCCGCGCCAGCGCCTCGGCGAGCAGCCGGTGGGCGCGCACCGCCTCGGCGGGCGAGGGGGTGCGCTGCGGGTCGGAGAGGCGTCGCACCAGCACCTGCGCGAGCGCGGGGCCGTCCACCGTGTCGTGTGCCGGCACGCCCGCGGGCAGCGCGGGGCCCGGATAGGGGTCGAGCAGCGCGGGGAAGGCCGAGTCGCCGGTGCGCAGCGCCGCCACCGGCACACCGTCGACGCGGGCGTGCCGCCGCAGCCACCAGGCGGTGTAGCCGGCACGGTCGGCCAGCAGCGGGCGCAGCGCCGGATCGCCGGCGAGGAGGTCGAGGGCCTCGCGCCACCGGTCGGGGTGCACCAGGTCGAGGTCGCGCACGGCCGTCAGCTCGGGCGGCTCGCCCGCGAGGCCCGCCCACCAGGCGTCCTCGTCGTCCAGGTCGTGGCCGGGGCCGGTGGGCGCGTCGTCGCGCACCACGGTGAAGCCCCAGCCCACACCCACGGCGCGCACGGCGTCGACGCCGTAGCGCCGGGCCACCTCCGCGGCGAGCGCGCCGAAGGGGGCGTCGTCGTCGAGCACCCCCGCCAGCGGCGCGCCGGGGGCGAGCAGCTCGTCCGCGGCGCGCGGCTCACCGTCGGCGTCGGGCAGGGGCAGCGTGCCCAGCCAGCCGGGCAGGCCGTCGGCCCCCGCGGGCGACGCCGCGACCACACCGGCGAGGGTGAGCACCGCGTGCGCCAGCTCCGACACGCCGGCGGGGGCGCCCGGGGCGTCCGGTTCGGCATCGCCGTCGAGGGCGGCGTCGAGCGCATCGTCGAGCATCGGGCGCAGCGCCGGATCGGTGAGCAGCGCGTGGGCCGACGAGGCGGTGGCGCCGAGCCGCAGCAGCAGCGGGTGCGCCGCCTCGGGGTGGGCCAGGCGCGCCCACGGCGGGCTCGGCGCGGGGCCCTCGCCCGCGACGGGCAGGTCG
>CAZDSL010000122.1:0-8370 GCA_964507655.1 uncultured Mycobacteriaceae bacterium
AGCGGCAGGCGCGCCGGCGCTCCGGCAGGCCGGCGCCACGCCCCCGAGCGGTCGACGCCGCGGTGCGGGGCCGTCGGCACCCGTCGCACACCCGCACCCGCCGACCGCGGCGGCATCCCGCGCCCCGCGGCCGGACCCCGACGCTGCTCGATCACCGTGCTGCTCATGTCTGCCTCCCGATTCGGCCGTCCCGTGCGCCCGGTGTGCGGCCGCCGCCCCACCGGCGGTTGAACACCGCAACCCCTTCGCTCATCCATTCTATCGTCCATCCTTTCGATAGATCAATAGTTCGATGCCACGCGCAGCTCCGTACGCATGTTCGGGTTGTAGCAGCCGGCACCGACAATTCCGCCACCGCGGCGACACGCGTCGAACAGGTGTTTGCCGAAATGCCGTGGTGAGCGCTACATTCGAAGGCAGCAGGGGCGCGTCGAGCCGGTCGGCGCACGTGCACGCACGGCGCGCACGCGGATCCACAGCAGGGAGGACTGAGGCAGATGCCCAGAAAGGCCGCAACCGCGACGGGGGACGGGCAGCGTCCGCCGATCACCTCGCTCACCGACCGTCAGCGCCGGGTGCTCGAGGTGATCCAGAGCTCGGTCAAGCAGCGCGGTTACCCGCCCAGCATCCGCGAGATCGGCGACGCCGTCGGTCTCGCCTCCACCTCCTCGGTGGCCCACCAGCTCCAGTCGCTGGAGAAGAAGGGTTTCCTGCGCCGCGATCCCAACCGGCCGCGGGCCGTGGACGTCCGCGGTCTCGAGCCCGTGGCGGACTCGCCCGCCGACGCCGACGCCGTGCCCGAGGGTCAGGCCCGCCCCGAGCCCCGCTTCGTGCCGGTCGTCGGCCGCATCGCCGCGGGCGGCCCCATCCTGGCCGAGGAGAACCAGGAGGACGTGTTCCCGCTGCCGCGCGAGCTGGTGGGCAACGGGACGCTGTTCATGCTCAAGGTGGTCGGCGAGTCGATGGTTGACGCCGCCATCTGCGACGGCGACTGGGTGGTCGTGCGTCAGCAGAACGTGGCGGACAACGGCGACATCGTCGCCGCCATGATCGACGGCGAGGCCACCGTGAAGACGTTCAAGCGCGAGGGCGGCGACGTCTGGCTGATGCCGCACAATCCGCACTTCTCACCGATCCCCGGCAACGACGCGACGATCCTCGGCAAGGTCGTCACGGTGATGCGCAAGGTCTGAGCCAGCCGGCCGGGCTGCGGCGGGCCCGGCGGCGGCGGGCCGCGGCACGCCGGCCGGCCTGTCGCCGCCCGCGTCACAGCGAGGTTGTCACGGCGCCGGTCTCACCGCCCCCGCCTCACCGCCCCCGCCTCGCCTGGCCCCACTCGTGGGGTCCCAGCACACGGTCCGCCTCAGGGGGCGGGGGGCGTTCCGCCCGCGCCGTCCGCGTAGGGGCCGAGCGCCGCCGCCAGCGGCCGCGGCACCTCGGCGCGCAGCGCGGTACCGTCGGCGCGATGCTCCTCGGCCTGCACGGTGCCCTCGGCGTGCACCCGGGCCACCAGGTCGCCGCGCGTGTACGGCAGCACCACGTCCACCCGCACACCCGGCGTGGGCAGCGCCTCGGTGAGCCGCGCGCGCAGCCCGGCGATCCCCTCCCCCGTGCGCGCGGAGACGAAACAGGCGCCGTCGAGCACCCCGCGCAGCCGCGTGAGCTCCACCGGGTCTGCGCGGTCGATCTTGTTGACCACGAGCAACTCGGGCGGCGCGCCGGCCCCCGCGTCGCGCAGCACGTCGGCGATCACCTCGTTGACCGCGCGGATCTGCTCGAGCGGGTACTCGTCCGAGCCGTCCACCACGTGCAGCAGCAGATCGGCGTCGGCCACCTCCTCGAGCGTGGAGCGGAACGCCTCGACCAGCTGGGTCGGCAGGTGACGCACGAAGCCGACGGTGTCGGTGAGCACCGCCTCGCGTCCGTCGTCGAGCTCCGTGCGGCGGGTGGTGGGGTCGAGGGTGGCGAACAGCGCGTCCTGCACCAGCACCCCGGCGCCGGTGAGCGCGTTGAGGATGCTCGACTTGCCGGCGTTGGTGTAGCCGACGATCGCCACCGACGGCACCCCGGTGACGCTGCGGCGATGGCGCTTGACGTCGCGCGCGTTCTTCATGTGCGCGATCTCGCGGCGCAGCTTGGCCATGCGCGCACGGATGCGCCGGCGGTCGGTCTCGATCTTCGTCTCGCCGGGGCCGCGCAGGCCCACACCCCCGTTGCTGCCCGCACGGCCGCCCGCCTGACGCGACATCGACTCACCCCAGCCGCGCAGGCGCGGGAGCATGTACTCCATCTGCGCCAGCGTCACCTGCGCCTTGCCCTCCCGGGAGGTCGCGTGCTGGGCGAAGATGTCGAGGATCAGCGCGGTGCGATCGACCACCTTCACCTTGACCACCTTCTCGAGGCTGGTGAGCTGGGCGGGGCTGAGCTCGCCGTCGCAGATCACCGTGTCGGCCCCGGTGGCCAGCACCACCTCGCGCAGCTCGGCGGCCTTGCCCGAGCCGATGTACGTGGACGGATCGGGCCGGTCGCGCCGCTGGATGAGGGCCTCGAGCACCGTCGAACCCGCCGTCTCGGCGAGCGCGGCGAGCTCGGCCATGCTGGTCTCGGCCTGGGCCGCGGTGCCCTCGGTCCACACCCCCACCAGCACCACCCGCTCCAGGCGCAGCCGGCGCTGCTCGACCTCGGTGATGTCGGCCAGCTCCGTGGACAGGCCCTCGACGCGGCGCAGCGAGGTGCGCTCTTCGAGCTGCATCTCGCCCGGCGACGGCTCCGCCCGCCCGGCGTGCCGCGGCGCGTCGTCGGGCGACTGCGCGGGGCGGGCGTCCTCGGCGTCAGACATGCGCTTGCACCGCCTGGGGAGAGCGGGCCGCCGCGTCCCACCACGCCCTGTCGATCGTCCCCGTCGCGACCAGCACCGACGGCCCGTCGAGCACGGCGGCCCCGTCGGCGTCGATCGTCACCGTCACCCGGCCGCCGGGCACGTGCACGTCGAGGCGGCCGGAGGGCGTGCCGAGCGCGCGCAGCGCCGCGAACGCCGCCGCGACCGTGCCGGTGCCGCAGGAGCGGGTCTCGCCGACGCCGCGCTCGTGCACCCGCATGTGCACCCGGCCGTCGGACGGCGGGGTGATCACCTCCACGTTGACGCCGTGCGGGAAGAACGCCGTGTCGAACTCCGGCGGCGCGGCCACATCCAGCGCCGCCAGACCCGCGGGGTCGAGGCCGTCGACGATGCACACCAGGTGCGGGTTGCCCACGTCCACGGCCGTGCCGCGCAGGCGCACAGGCGCCGCACCGCCGAGGACGGCGGACGACTCGCCGGTGCCGCGCACCGTCCCCATGCCCACCGACACCCGCGCCTCGCCGGCCGCGCCGGAGGCGCCCGGCCGCACCCGCACCGATCGGGCCCCGGCGCGCGTGCCCACGGTGAAGGCGTCGCGCCGCTCACGGCCCGTGCTCGTGAGGTAGTGGGCGAACACGCGGACGCCGTTGCCGCACATCTCGGCCCGGGAGCCGTCGGCGTTGCGGTAGTCCATGAACCAGTCGCCGGGCGCCACGCCGGCGGGCAGCCCCGGCCCCAGCACGCCCGCGTCGGCGAGCGCCCCGGCCCGGGCCACGCGCAGGACGCCGTCGGCGCCGAGGCCCCTGCGCCGGTCGCACAGCGCCGCCACGCGGGCGGGCACCAGGTCGAGCGCGGCTTCCTCGTCGGGCAGGACGACGAAGTCGTTCTCGGTGCCGTGGCCCTTGACGAAGTCGATGCGGCCGGTGGCCGGGCCCGTGTCCCGTGCGGCGGAGTCCATGGCCTCCAGCGTAGAGGCCCGCGCACGGGGGCCGCGCCCCTCGTCGCGGCCGGGGCTGGGAATCCGCGGCGATGCGCGATAGAATTTCACCAGGCAATCACACGATTTCGCATTACGAAATTTGCGGCGCAGAGAGCCCGAGCCAGGCAGTCGCGCCCCGCGGGGCCACCCCGCGGCCACCACACCCCGACAGTGAGGAACCATCGTGACCCGACGCGAAACCATCGGCGGCATCCAGGTCGACCGCGTCCTCTACGACTTCATCAACGACGAGGCGCTTCCCGCCGCCGGTGTCGACAAGGACACGTTCTGGCAGGGCGCCGCCGCGATCTTCGCCGACCTGGCGCCCAAGAACCGCGCGCTGCTCGCCACGCGCGCCGACCTGCAGCGGCGGATCGACGAGTACCACGACGCGGCGCCCGGGCCCGTCGACCCGGCGGCCTACAAGAAGTTCCTCACCGACATCGGCTACCTCGTCGACGAGCCCGCCCCGTTCTCGGTCACCACCGCGGGCGTCGACACGGAGATCACCGAGATGGCCGGCCCGCAGCTGGTGGTGCCGATGCTCAACGCCCGCTTCGCGCTCAACGCCGCCAACGCCCGCTGGGGTTCGCTCTACGACGCGCTCTACGGCACCAACGCCATCCCCGAGGACGGCGGCGCGGAGAAGGGCCCGGGCTACAACAAGGTCCGCGGCGACAGGGTCATCGCCTGGGCGCGCGGCTTCCTCGACGACGTCGTGCCGCTCGCGTCGGGCAGCCACGCCGACGCCACCGCGTACACGGTGGACGGCGACGGCAACCTGCAGGTGCAGCTGGGCGACGGGTTCAGCGCCGGCCTCGCGCGCCCCGAGGTGTTCGTGGGCTACCGCGGCGAGACGTCCGCCCCGTCGGCGGTGCTGCTGCGCAACAACGGCCTGCACCTGGAGATCCAGATCGACCGCGACTCCCCCATCGGCAGCACCGACAAGGCGGGCGTCAAGGACGTCTTCATGGAGTCCGCGGTCACCACGATCATGGACTTCGAGGACTCGGTGGCCGCCGTCGACGCCGAGGACAAGACCCTGGGCTACCGCAACTGGCTGGGCCTCAACGCGGGCACGCTCACCGAGGAGGTCACCAAGGACGGCAAGACCTTCACCCGCGCGCTCAACCCCGACCGCACCTACACCACCCCCGGCGGCGGCGAGCTGACCCTGCACGGCCGTTCGCTGCTGTTCGTGCGCAACGTCGGCCACCTGATGACCAACCCGGCCGTCGTGGACGCCGACGGTGAGGAGCTGCCCGAGGGCATCCTCGACGCCATCGTCACCTCGCTGTGCGCCATCCCGGGCCTGCGCAAGGACAACGCCCTCGGCAACAGCCGCACCGGCTCGGTGTACATCGTCAAGCCGAAGCAGCACGGCCCCGAGGAGGTGGCCTTCACCACCGAGCTGTTCGCCCGCGTCGAGCAGGTGCTGGGCCTGCCGGAGAACACGCTCAAGGTGGGCATCATGGACGAGGAACGCCGCACCACGGTGAACCTCGCCGCCTGCATCAAGGAGGCCGCCGAGCGCGTGGTGTTCATCAACACCGGCTTCCTCGACCGCACCGGCGACGAGATCCACACGTCCATGCACGCCGGGGCGATGATCCGCAAGGCCGAGATGAAGAAGGCCCACTGGATGACGTCCTACGAGGACTGGAACGTCGACAAGGGCCTGGCCGCCGGCCTGCCGGGGCACGCGCAGATCGGCAAGGGCATGTGGGCCATGACCGAGCTCATGGCCGAGATGCTCGAGCAGAAGATCGGCCAGCCGCTCGCCGGCGCCAACACCGCGTGGGTGCCCTCGCCCACCGGCGCCACCCTGCACGCCACGCACTACCACCGCGTGGACGTGTTCGAGCGCCAGAAGGAGATCGCGCCGCTGGTGCCCCGCGCCACGGTGGACGACATCCTCCAGCTGCCCCTCGCGCCGTCCACCGACTGGACCGAGGAGGAGAAGCGCAACGAGGTGGACAACTCCTGCCAGTCGATCCTCGGCTACGTGGTGCGCTGGATCGACCAGGGCGTGGGCTGCTCCAAGGTCCCGGACATCAACGACATCGACCTGATGGAGGACCGCGCCACGCTGCGCATCTCCAGCCAGCTGCTCGCCAACTGGGTGCGGCACGGGATCGTCAGCGCGGAGTTCGTGATCGAGTCGCTCAAGCGCATGGCCGAGGTGGTCGACCGGCAGAACGCCGGCGACGCCGACTACCGGCCGATGGCGCCCGATTTCGACACGAACATCGCGTGGCAGGCCGCCAAGGAGCTCATCCTCGAGGGGCAGGACCCCAACGGCTACACCGAGCCGATCCTGCACCGCCGCCGCCGTGAGTACAAGGCGGCCAACGGCCTGTGACTCCGTGACCGGCCGCTGACCGCGGAACGCCCGGCGCCCGCCTCCCGCCACGGGGGGGCGGGCGCCGGGCGTTCGGCCGTGCCGGTGCGCCCGCCCGCCGGCGCTCACCCCTCGCCGAGGGCGGCGACCGCCTCGCGCAGCAGCGGCACGACGGCGTCGCGGCGGTCCTTGCTGAACCGCGAGGCCGGCCCCGACACCGACAGCGCGATGGGCGTGGGCGCCGCGGTGGCCACCGCCACGCACCGCACGCCCATCTCCTGCTCGGCCTCGTCGAAGGCGTACCCGCACTGGCGGATCTGCCGCAGGTGGTCGAGGAACTCGTCCTCGGTGGTGAGCGTGTTCGGGGTGAAGCGCGCCATGCCCGCCCTCCGCAGCATGCCGCGCACCGCCTCGTCCGGCAGCCCCGCCACGAGCGCCTTGCCCACCGCGGTGCAGTGCACGTCCACCCGCCGGCCCACCTCGGTGAACATCCGCATCGCGTGCCGCGACGGCACCTGCGCGAGGTAGACGACCTGGTCGCCGTCGAGCATCGCCATGTTGGCCGTCTCGCCCGTCTGCTCCACCAGCGAGGCCAGCGTGGGCTGCACCCAGGAACCCAGCAGGCGCCCCGCGCTGTCGCCCAGCCCCACCAGCTTCGCCCCCAGCGCGTACCGGCGCGAGCGTTCCTGGCGCACGTAGCCGGCGTCGCGCAGCGTGGCCATGAGGCGGTGGATGGTGGGCATCGGCAGCCCGGTCCGGCCGGCGAGATCGCTCAGCGAGGCCACCCCGCCCAGCTCCGCCATGTGCTCGAGCAGCCCCAGCGCACGCTCCACCGACTGCACCCGCCCCGCCGAGCGCCCCTGATCCGCCATGGCGGCGATTCTAGTGAGGCCCCGGCCCGGCGCCCCGCCCGGCGGCGTCCACCGCGCGCAGCGCGTGCCCGCACAGATCCCCCCGCGCCCCGTCGAGCCAGCCGATGCGCGGGTCGCGGCGGAACCACGACCGCTGCCGGCGCACGTACCGGCGCGTGCCGATGAAGGTGAGCTCCTCGGCCCGCTCCGCGTCGTACTCGCCGTCGAGGTGCGCGATCACCTGGGCGTAGCCGATGGCGCGGCGGGCCGTCACGCCCTCGCGCAGGCCGTGTGCGAGCAGCCCGCGCACCTCGTCGACCAGGCCGCCGGCGAACATCGCCCGCGTGCGGGCGGCGATGCGACTGTCGAGCGCGCCCGTCTCCCGGTCGATCCCGAGCAGCACCGTGCCCCAGCGCGGCGCGCCCGCCGTGGGCATCGATGCCGCGTACGGCCGGCCGGTGATCTCCACCACCTCCAGCGCGCGCACGATGCGCCGCCCGTCGGTGGGCAGGATCTTCGCGGCCGCGGCCGGGTCGGCTTCGCGCAGCGCCGCGTGCAGCGCCGCGACGCCCTCGGCGGCGAGCCGCCCCTCCCAGCGGGCCCGCACCTCCGGGTCGGTGGCGGGGAACGACCAGTCGTCGATGAGCGCCTGCACGTACATCATCGAGCCGCCGACGATGACGGGCGTGCGGCCGCGCGCGCGGATGCCGTCGACCGCGGAACGCGCCGCCTCCTGATAGGCGGCCACCGAGGCCGTCTCGCGCACGTCGAGCACGTCGAACAGGTGGTGCGCGATCCCGCGTCGCTCGCCGGGCGGCACCTTGGCGGTGCCGATGTCCATGCCGCGGTAGAGCTGCATGGCGTCGCAGTTGACGATCTCGCCGCCGAGCCGCTCGGCCAGGTCCAGGGCCAGGTCGGACTTGCCCGTGGCGGTGGGCCCGAGGACCGCGACCGGGCGGGGGCCTCCGGCCGTCACAGCACCCACAGGCCCGTGTAGTAGGCGACGCCGTAGGGCCACTCCGCCGACGCGTGCTCCACGGCGCGCGGCCCGGCGCCCGCGAGCGCGGCCATCACCTGCAGCGCGGCGCGCCCGTCCAGGCCGGTGCCCGCGCACAGCGCCGGATCGAGCGCCGCGAGCGCCGCCGCATCGCCCCCGGCCACCGCGGAGGCCACGGCCTCGGCCACCGGGAGCGCCCGCTCGTCGTACGCGCCGGGCGCCGTGGCGGTGAGCGAGTCGGGCCCGTCGGCGACGACGAGCACACCGGTGCGGCAGGGGCCGGCGTCGAGCCGCGCCCGCAGGCGCCTGCCCGCCTCGGCGCATTCCTGCGGCGCGGCGGCGCACCCGGCGCGCAGGCCGGTG
>CAZDSL010000123.1:0-5471 GCA_964507655.1 uncultured Mycobacteriaceae bacterium
GCCAGGGCGGCCAGGGCGGGGCGGGCAACGGCGCCAACGCCGGCTGACGCGTGCCCGCACCCGAGCGCCGGACGCGCACCGACATCGCAGTCACCGCGGCGATCGCCGCCGTGGTCGTGGTGGCGGCGTGCGTGATCTGGTGGCGCAGCCCCGCGCGCGCCACCGATTCCACGCCGGCCTCGGGTGCGGCGCCCGTCCCCACCGTGGTGACGGGCCCGCCCGCCGCGCTCGCCGAGGCGTGGCGCGCCCCCGACGCCGCCGCGGAGCATCCCCTGGCCGTGGGCGGCACGGTGATCACCGCGGACGGCGGAACGGTGCAGGGCCGCGACTACCGCACCGGCGAGGTGCGCTGGTCGTACTCGCGGGACGTGCCGCTGTGCGCGGCGACGGCGGCGTTCGGCGCGGCCGTCGCCGTCTACCGGACGGGCGACGGCTGCAGCGAGGTCACCGCCGTCGAGGCCGATTCCGGCCGCCGCGGGCCGCAGCGCAGCGGCCGGTTCGACGACACGATGCGCCTGCTGGCCGACCCCGCCGACGAGGACGGGTCCGTCACCGCGGTGGGCACCACGCGCATCGAATCGTGGCGGTCCGACCTGGTGCGCACCGTCGAATACGGCCGGGTGGACGCGCCGGTGATCGCGGGGGCCCAGCCGCGCGAGGGCTGCACCATGCGCTCGGCCGCGGCGTCGGGCACGCGGATCGCCGTGATCGAACAGTGCCCGGGCGAGCCCGGCGTGCGGCTCACCATCCTCACCACCACCCCCGAGGACCCCGTCAAGCCCGACGTCCTCGGCTCGCAGGTGCTGGGCCTGAACGGCGCCCCGGTGGCCGACGCGCAGGCCGTGGCCGTCTCGGGCGACCGCACCGCCGTCGTCGTGCCGCATGACGGCGGCGCCGACCTGCTCGTCTACGACGCCACCGCCGCCCGGGTGGGCGCCTCCGCGCTGCCCGCGTGGGATCCCGCCCGCGCGGTGGCCGGCCCGCGCACGGCGGGAGTCGTCACGGTGTGGTCGGGCGACGCCGCGCACCCGGCCACGGTGGCGCTCGACGCGACCACGCTGGACGTGCGCTGGCGGGTGCCGGGCGCCCTCGGCCCCGCCGAGCGGATGGGGTCGGAGCTGCTCGTGCCGGTGCCTGGCGGGCTGGACGTGGTGGGCCCGGTGGACGGCGCGGTGCGCCGCACCATCGCGGTGGACCGCGCCGCCGACCCCGCGGGCGCCGCCGGGCCGGTCGTCCTGGGCACCGCGGGCGACACGGTGCTCGAACAGCGCGGCGACACGCTCGTGGCGCTGCGCCCCGCCGGCGCCGCCGGGCCGGATCAGGGGTAGCCGCCGGGCCGGATCAGGAGTAGATGTCGGCGGCCGGCAGGGTCTGCAGTTCGGCGCCGTCCTCCCAGAAGGCCAGCAGGTTCGCGGCCAGCGCGCGGTAGGCCTCGGCGCCCTTGTTCTTGCGGCCCGACAGCACAGTGGCCCCCGACGCCGACGCCTCGGCGAACCGCACGGTGCGCGGGATCGGCGGCGCCAGCACCGGCATGCCGTAGCGGTCGGACACGTCGGCGAGCACGTCGCGGCTGTGCGTGGTGCGCGCGTCGTACAGCGTGGGCAGCACGCCGAGCATGCGCAGCGACGGGTTGGTGATGGCCTGCACCTCGTTCACCGTGCGCAGCAGCTGCCCCACTCCGCGGTGCGCGAGCGTCTCGCACTGCAGCGGCACCATCACCGCGTCGGCCGCCGTGAGGCCGTTGAGCGTGAGCACACCCAGCGACGGCGGGCAGTCGATGAGGACGACGTCGAACCGCTCCGCCACCTCGCTCAGCGCGCGGCGCAGCGCGTGCTCGCGCCCCGGGCGCATGAGCAGCAGCGCCTCGGCGCCGGCCAGGTCGATGGTGGCCGGCAGCAGCGTCATGCCGTCGACCGTGTCGAGCAGCACCTGCTCCGCCGCCGCCTCGCCGACGAGCACCTCGTGCACCGAGCCGTCGAGCTTGTCCGGATCGTGCCCGAGGGAGAACGTCAGGCACGCCTGCGGGTCGAGGTCGACCACCAGCACCGCCTTGCCGCGGGCGGCGAGCGCCGCCCCCAGCGAGGCCACGGTGGTGGTCTTGGCCACCCCGCCCTTCTGATTCGCCACTGCCAGTACTCTTGCCACGCCTGCCATCCTCGCCGATCGCTGTAGCGCAGGCCACAACCGCCCCGCTTCGGCGGGGCGCGCCGCACGTCCGGGACGCGCCGCCGCGGCCCGGGTGCCATGATGTGCGGGTGACCCGGAACCCGCGCCTCGTGCTCGTGCGGCACGGGGCCACCGCCTGGTCCGAGGAGGGCAGGCACACCGGCCGCACCGACGTCCCGCTCACGCCCGCCGGCGAGGACCAGGCCCGGCGCCTGCCCGCGCTGCTGGGCGCGCTCGCCCTGGCCCGCCCGCTCGTGGTGTGCAGCCCGCGCGCCCGCGCGCGCAGCACGGCCCGCCTCGCCGGCCTCGGCGCCGCCCGCACCGATCCGCTGCTCGCCGAGTGGGACTACGGCGAGTACGAGGGCGTCACCACAGAGCGCATCCGCACCCGCGTGCCCGGCTGGACGGTGTTCACGCACCCCTGCCCCGGCGGCGAGACGGCCGAGGAGGTGCTGCGCCGCGCCGATGCGGTGCTCTCGGGCCTGGTCGCGCCGGCGCACGCGGCGGGGCGTGACGTCATCCTGGTCGGCCACGGCCACTTCTCGCGGGTGCTCGTGGCCCGCTGGCTCGACGCCGGCATGGCGCTGGCCGCGCGCGTCGCCATGCCCACCGCCGGCGTGGCCGAGCTGGGCCACGAGCGCGAGACGCGGGCGGTGCTCTCGATGAGCGGCCCGCGGCTGCTGCCGCGCGCCCCCTCCCCTCCCCCCACCGCCGACGCCGCGCCCGGCAGCGCGGCAGACGAGGAGCCGCACGCATGACCGTCCACGTCCGCCGGGTGCGCCACGAGGACGTGCCCGTACTGGTGGAGCTCATCCACGGCCTCGCGGAGTTCGAGCGCCTGCCCGAGCAGTGCACCATCACCCCCGAGCAGCTCACCGCGGCGCTGTTCTCCCGCGATGCCGCCGTGTTCGGCCACGTTGTTGTGGACGACGGCGCCGTGGCGGGCATGGCCCTGTGGTACCTCACCTTCAGCACGTGGGACGGCGTGCACGGCATCCACCTCGAAGACCTCTACGTGCGGCCCGCGCTGCGCGGCCGCGGCCACGGCCGGCGCCTGCTGGCCGCGCTCGCCGCGGTGTGCCGCGAGCGCGGCTACACCCGCCTGGAGTGGGAGGTGCTCGACTGGAACACCGGCGCCGTGCGCTTCTACGAGTCGCTCGGCGCGGTGCGCCGCGGCGAATGGACGCAGAACCGCCTGGGCGGCGCCCCGCTCGCGGCGCTGGCGGCGGAGGCGGGCCGGTGACGGGCCCGGCCGATGCGGCGGCGCTGGACGAGCTCGTCGCCAAGATGCGCATCCGGGAGGCCGTGCTGCGCTACTGCCGCGGCATCGACCGCCTCGACATGGCCGCGGTGCGCTCGGCCTACCACCCCGACGGCGTCGACCACCACTCCGGTTTCGACGGGCCGGTCGACGGCTTCGTCGCCTGGGTGGAGCCGCTGCTGCGCACGCTCGACGGCACCCGGCACGAGATCGCCAACCACCTCACCGAGATCGCGGGCGACCAGGCGGTGGCGGAGAGCTACGCCGTCGCCCGGCACTGGGGGCCGCACCCGGCCATGAACTTCGCCACCGGTCTGCGCTACGTCGACCACTTCGTGCGGCGCGACGGGGTCTGGGCGATCGTCGAGCGGTTCGCGGTGCACGAGTGGACCAGGCCCGACGCGCCGCCGCCGGGGGCCGCCCCCGTCTCCTACGGGGCCTCCGACGGCCCGGCCGGCTCCCGCGACGCCGCCGACCCGCTGCAGGTGCTGCGCGCGCGGGTGCTGTGACGCCGCCGGCGGCGGATCACTCGTCGTCGTCGCGGGCGGAGCCGTAGGCGCGGTTCATCCACGCCGACGTCTGCGGGTGCACCAGCAGCACGAAGGCGGGCACGATGATGATCACCAGCAGGATGCCCCACGCGATCTGGTGCGACTGGCCCAGCAGTGAGAAGGCCACGGGCGCGAGCAGCACCTGGGTGAGGATGCCGACGCCGCGGCCGCCGCGGCGCCCCAGCCACAGCGCCACGCCCGCCGCGAACACCGCGCCGAACAGCACCGCGAACCACGCCGCCGTGCCGTAGCCGCTGATGCCCGTGTCGTGGTGGCCGCCGGCGGCGCGCACCACGAGCACGATGGCGACGATCAGGCCCACCGCCCCCTCGAGGGCGACCAGCGCGCCGCCCGCGCGGACCGTGCGCGGGGGCACCGCGGCGGAGGCGGAGCGGCGGGGCGAGCCGCCGCGCTGCGGAACGTCGTGGTCGTCGGGGGGATCCTCGGGCACGCCGACAGCCTAGGCCAGCGCCGCGCCCCCCTGCCGCTAGGGTGACTCTCCGTGCGCGCGCTGCTGATCGTCAACCCCCACGCCACCTCGACCACCGAGGCCGGGCGCGACCTGCTGGCACACGCCCTGTCCAGCCGGCTCGAGCTCGAGGTGGTGCACACCACCCACCGGGGCCACGCCGCCGAGCTGGCCCACCGCGCGGCGCTCGAGGGCGCGTCGGTGGTGGTGGTGCACGGCGGCGACGGCACCGTCAACGAGGCGGTCAACGGCCTGCTGGGGCCGCCGCGGCCCGATTCGGTGCGCGAGCTGGCGCCCGGCCGCACCCCCGCCGTGTGCGTGGTGCCCGGCGGGTCGGCCAACGTGTTCGCGCGCTCGCTGGGCATCCGCCCCGACCCGGTCGAGGCCACCAACCAGGTGCTCGACCTGCTCGCCGCGCGCCGGCGCCGGCGCATCGGGCTGGGCCACTGCGACAACCGCTGGTTCACCTTCACCGCGGGGATGGGCGTCGACGCGCTCGTCGTCGAGGCGATGGAGGCCGCGCGCCGCGTGGGCCACGCCGCCACGCCCGCCCGCTACGTGCGCACCACCGTGCGCGTGTTCCTGCGCGACGCCCGCCGCCCCGCCACGCTCACCGTGGAGGTCCCGGGCCGCGAGGCCGTCGACGGCGTGCACTACGCCTTCGTCTCCAACACCTCCCCGTGGACATACCTGGGTTCGCGCGAGGTGCGCACCAACCCGGGCACCACGTTCGACGGCGGGCTGGGCGTGTTCGGCATGCGCAGCATGGGCACCGCCACCAGCCTGCGGCTCACGCGCCAGCTGCTCTCGGCGGGCGCGGAGCCCCGCAACAAGAACCTGGTGCGCGCCGACGACATCCCGTCCGTGCGCATCCGCAGCGAGGAGCCCGTGGCGTTCCAGATCGACGGCGACTACCTGGGCGTGCGCAACGAGGTGGAGTTCGCGTCCGTGCCCGGCATCCTCGACGTGGTCGCGCCCGCGCTCCCCGACTGACCCGTCGCCCCCGGGCCGCTCAGATGTGAGC